>CAYIAV010000014.1:0-14761 GCA_964361505.1 Candidatus Woesearchaeota archaeon
CCTTGAATTTTACATCAAATGCTTTTGCAAATTCTTGTTTCAATAAATGTGTTGAAGGCTGTTGGACAACTTTTCCATCTGGATTTAAAACATCTGCTGCAAAAGTTCTTAGTGCCCCTGGAAATTTGTCCCAGGAAGGACGCTCGAAAAATATAAAGGGAAGCCCGAAAATATCGTGGAGAACTTCTTCTGTTGTTTTCATGTCTTCTTTTACTTGAAACATTGCTTTTTCTTCTGATTCATGGGCACAATGAGCTTCAATCCAGTGAAACTCTCTGCTTCTTAAAAAAGGGCGTGTTGCTTTTGTTTCATAACGAAAAACATTTGCTCTTTGATAGGTTTTGAAAGGTAAATCTTTATAACTTCTTATCCAATAGGAAAACATATGATAAAATCCTGTTTCTGATGTTGGGCGGAGAGCGAGTTTTTCTTCTATTGGTTCATCTTTTCCATGAGACGTAACCCAAAAAACTTCTGGTGTAAATCCTCCTATGTGGGAAGATTCTTTTTTTAGATTTTTTTCAGGAATTAAAGTTGGAAACCAATAGGGGTTATGCCCTTTTTTTTGAAGAACTTTTTCAAGATAGTAAAACATCTTTTCCATTGACATTACTGCCCATGGCTGAAAAACAAGAAAACCCTTAACATCATACCTTAAATCAGCTAATTCTACTTTTTGAACAATTTCTGAATACCATTCTGAGAAGTTTTCTTCTTTTTTATATGTTATTCCTTCTTTGGATTCTTTTGGCATATGTCCCCTTATTATATATTTTATTTAAAGGTTTTTAAATTCGGGCCTGTGAGGATTTGAACCCCAATCTCAAGGTGTCTCCTGAACGGGCATCCGAAGCCCTGCATTCTATCCAGGTTAAACTACAGGCCCTTACATTTTTACAATGGATAGAATTTATAAGATTTTGGAATCAAAGATTTGGTGGCTCTTTTAATACTAACTGCAATAATTTAATGCATTTCTTAATATCACTCATACTGGCCAAACCTACTGTTGTGTGTATGTTTCTTATTGCAACACCCACTATTGTAGAAGGGACTCCGCCTCCATGAAGCATCATGTTAGTTGCATCACTGGTGCCAAATTCTGCTATTTCCAAATTTAAAGGAATTTTATTCTTTTTAGCAATTTTTTTTATGTGTTCGTCTAGAATAGGACTTGCTATGATTTCAGCATCTTTTACTGTTAAGAAAGGGCCTGCTCCCATTATTCTTGAAGTGTTTCCCTTTAAATCCGAATCTGTTGCAACTGTTACATCTACTGCTATTCCCCAGCTTGGATTAATTTCAAATACTGAGGTTTTTGCACCATAAAGACCTATTTCTTCCTGAACGCTGAATACAAAGTAAATGTCCAAGTTTGTTTTTTTCAAAGATTTTGCTAATTCTATTAAGATATAACAACCAATTCTGTCATCTAGAGCTTTTCCAGTGATAATATCATTATTTCCTAATCTTTCAAAATGCTGTGTTGGGACAATATAGGTGCCTGTGCTTATTCCTTTATTTATTAATTCTTTTTTTGTAAAACCTGTGTCGATGTACAGGTATTCCAATTTTGGCAGTTCTTTTATTTCAGCACCTTCATGCAATTCACCATAGGAAACTACACCAGTACATATAGGCTTGCCAGCAATATCAAGAATTTTTACTACCTGACCTAGCAATGTTAGTACTTCAACACCACCTATTGTCGCTATTCTTATAAAACCGCTGTCATCAATTCTTCTGACCATTAACCCTATTTCATCCATATGTGCAGCGAGCATCACTTTCTTGCCTTTTCCTTTTTTTCTTGCTATTAAGTTACCCAGCTTATTTACCCTTACTTCATCAACATAAGGTCTTATTTCTTTTTGGATTATTTTCCTTACTGCGCTTTCACTTCCACTTGGGCCATTTGCATTTACTAATTTTTTTAGAATGTCTATCTTAATTCACCTCTTGTTTAGAGAGTCTTCTAATATATTTAAGCCTTGCTCTGCTTCTTTTTTTGTAATGATTAATGGAGGGCAAATTCTTATTGTTGAAACTCCTGCAGGCAACAAAATTAAACCTTTTTCCTGAGCTTTGCATAATATTGAACTTCTTTCTTTTATTGCATGCTCTTTTGTTCTTTTATTTTTAACTAACTCAACACCTATCATTAAACCTAACCCTCTGACGTCTCCTATTATTTCATATTTTTCTTTTATCTCATCTAATCTTTTTAGTATATATTTTCCAATTTTTGCTGCGTTTTCCCCTAGATTATGCTTTTTCATGTAATCTAGTGTAGCTATACCCGCTGTACATGCCACTAGATTCCCACCAAACGTATTGGAATGTGAGCCTGGAGACCAGTTCATAACTTTTTGTGATGCTAATGTTGCCCCTAATGGGATTCCACCACCAATTGCTTTGCTTAATGAAATTATGTCTGGTAATGTATTAAAATTTTCAATAGCTAAGAATTTTCCTGTTCTGTAACAACCAGCTTGAACTTCATCATCGCAAAATAGTATGTTATGATCATTGCAAATTTTTCTTATTTCTTTTGGAAAATTTTTAGGAGGAACTATGTAACCTCCTTCTCCTTGAATAGGTTCCATAAATATTGCAGCTACATTTCCTTTTACATATCTTATTGTTTTTTCAATTTTATTTATGCAATAGTTTGTGCAATCTGCTTCATTTTTGAAAGGCATTCTATAAACATATGGGTAAGGGATATGCTTTACTGGTAAAAATGGGGAAAACCTTTCTCTTTGTACGGGTTTGGAGTTTGTCATTGACAAGCTCCCCATAGTTCTTCCATGGAAACAATTGGCAAATGCAATGACATATTTCTTTTTTGTATGCCATCTTGCTAGTTTGTATGCTGCCTCAATTGATTCTGTTCCCGAATTTGATAAGAATACTTTTTGGAAATTTTTAGGGACAAATTTTAGTAAATTTTCTGTGAAGATAACTGGCAATTCAGCATAAAAATCTCCGAATGCTGCGTGCAACCCTAAAGGTATTTGTTTTTTTATTGCTTTAATGACTTCTGGATTTGCATGGCCTATATTATTTACTGCTATTCCCGCTGCAAAATCTAAATATTTTCTGTTGTCAACATCATATACGTAACTTCCTTTACCTTTTTTAAAAACAAAAGAATATTCTCTGGCGTATGAGGGAGAAATTACTTTTTCGTCTCTCTTTAATATTGCTATTGATTTTTTACCCGGTTTTTTGCAAATGAATTTTACCATTAGATATTCATTGTCCTTTCTTTTCCACCTTTTTTATAAACTCTGAACCTTCTTTTTGCCCTTTTATCATTTTTTGACTTTCTACTTCCATAACTTGGATCATCTGACATGTTAATCAACCTCCTTGCGCTTTTTGCAATTTACCCGAATAATCTATATAAATTGTTTTTGTTTCTGAAAACTCATTTATGCCTTCGATTCCTGCTTCTCTTCCTGAGCCTGTTTCTTTTACCCCTCCAAAAGGCAAATGAATTTCAGCTCCTATTGTTGAAGAATTTATATAAGTTATTCCTGCTTCTATCTTGTTAATAGCTTTAAATGCGTATCTCATGTTTTCTGTGTAAATTGAAGAAGATAAACCCTGCTTTATATTATTGCAGATTTCAATTGCTTCATCTATGTTTTTTATTTTTATTATTGATAGAACTGGACCAAATATTTCTTCTTGAGCTATCCTCATTTCAGGTTTTACGTTAGTGAATATAGTTGGCTGATAGAAAAATCCTTTTGATGATAATGGCTTTCCTCCAGTTAATAGTTTAGCACCTTCTTTCAAGCCTAAATTTGTGTAATAATCAGATTTTTCAACTGCTTTTTTATTTATTAAAGGACCTATATCTGTTGTTTTTAATAAACCTGATCCTAGCTTTAATTTTTTTGTTGCATTTACTAGCATATTTTCAAATTTAGTTGCAACTTTTGCATGGATTATAACCCTTGAAGTGGCTGTACATCTTTGTCCTGTTGTGCCGAATGCCCCCCATAAAACTCCTTCTAATGCTAGTTCTAGATTTGCATCTTCCATGACAATTATTGCATTTTTTCCTCCTAGTTCTAAACTGATTTTTTTTAATCCTGCATTTTTCGTGATAAATTTGCCTGTTTCTACAGAGCCTGTGAATGAGATAGCACGAATTTTTTGATGATTAATTAAAGAAGTACCTATTGAACTACCAAAACCAGTTACTAAGTTTACAACGCCTTTTGGAATTCCTGCCTGATTTAATATTTTTATTAATTCAATTGCACATAGAGGAGTATCTGAGGATGGCTTGAATATTATTGTATTTCCACATATTAATGCAGGAGCTAATTTCCAGCTCGGGATGGCTATTGGAAAGTTCCATGGTGTAATCAAAGAAACAATTCCTAACGATCTTCTTATTGTTGCACAGAACTTATTTTTTAATTCAGATGGTGTTGTAAATCCAAATAATCTTCTGCCTTCTCCTGCCATGTATTCAAAAATATCAATTGCTTCTTGAACATCGCCTAAGGCTTCTTTGTAGACTTTGCCCATTTCTTTTACTTCTAATCTTGCTAGACTTTCTTTGTTTTCTTTAAGTAAATCCCGAATTTTGAATAGAATTTCAGCTCTTTTGGGAGCAGGAGTTTCAGACCAGGAAAGAAATGCCTTTTCTGCTTCTTTTACAGCTAATTCTATGTCTAGTTCACTAGAATCTTGAAATTTGCCTATTGATTTTTCTATGGCTGGATCTAAACTATGAAATGTTTTTTTAGAAGGAGAACTAACCCATTTACCGCCTATAAAGTTCTTATAGGTTTTCAAGTTATCACCTCTTCTTTTTTGTTTTTTAATCTAAAGGCTACTAGCTAAACAGCTCTTTCTTGTTCTTTGGGAATCCACGTATATATAGTAGAGCTAATGGCACTGCCCAGTTTGCCCACCTTTCTATAAAATCCCAGATTGGATCACCTGCAACTGGTCTGGCTAATGCTGTCATAAACCCCCAGATAGCTGCATAAATCAAAATAATCCTTATTGGCTTTAAGATGGCAAATACTGCTACTGTAATATCAACTACACCTATTATCTGCATTAAGCTATTGGCTGCATTGCCTGTAATGCCTGTGAAGGCAGTTAGCATTTTTAAGAATCCTTCTTTTAATTGCAAGGCAAAAATTCCGTGGCCTAGAAATTCTCCAAATAAACCAACTCTTAAAACCCACTCTGTTGTTTTTATATTTGCTTTGGTTTTATCCTTTACCATTTATTACACCTCTTTTTACATTCTATAATAAACTAGTTCTTTGTTTTCTAACTCAGACATCTTTTTCTTTAATCTTTCTTCTTCTACTATTAATTTTTTTAGTACTTTATTTCTTCTTGCTGCTCTTGATAGATATAGCTGATATGAATCAGGCAGATCTTCTATTACATGAACCTCATAGACAGGAGAAGGCTTGATTTGTGTTATGTCTTGTCTTGGAGTTTGTATCGTGTGAGGTTTTGGAATGTTGAAGTGTTTAGATTGTCTTTCTACTACTTGCGGACTTATCTTTTCTGTTTCTTTTGTCATCCAATTTTCTATTTTCTTTGTGAATTTCCTTAATCCTAATTTTTCCTTGTTTTCTAATTCTTTTATTGATGAACTTATTTTTTTAATATCTTTTTTTATTTCTTTAAAAGGTATTGGAATAATTGGTATTTTCTTCTTTTTTATCTTCAGCTCTTTTTTCCTATATGGAGAAGGTGCTGGTGGTAGATACTTTGTCTTTCTTTTAGGTCTTGGTGCTATTGGAATATGTATTTTTACTTTTCTTTTATTTTTTGGAGTTCTTTTCATTTTCTTTAAAGAAAGTTTCTTAGTATAAAAAAGTTTAGATTGGGCCGGGCATGATTCGAACATGCGACCTACGCCTTTCATAACTGGGTTTGTAAGGGCGTCGTTATAGCCACTAAACTACCGGCCCCTCTCTTTATTCTAAAGATTTATCAATATTTAAAAGGGTTCTGGTTAAGGAGTCATTAAAAATTTTTTATTAGAATCTAGGTCTATAAACTCATCTGCTACATCTTTTAATTTTGAGGAAGTCGATCTCCCAAAAGCCATGACTTCTACTCTGCATCCTTGGGCATTTTTGAGGTATTCTACTAAGGGGGCGTAATCTCCATCTCCCGATACTAAGACCACAACGTCTAATTTTTGTGCCATTTTTATCGTGTCTACTGCAATTCCGACATCCCAGTCCCCTTTTTTCATACCTCCTGCAAAAACCTGCAGTTCTTTTTCTTGGATATCAAAGCCTATATTTTCCAATGCTTCAAAAAATGTGTTTTCTTTTAACTCATCTGCTCTTACTACATATGCTATTGCCCTGATTAATGTTCTGTTATTTACTGCTTCATCTAAAACTGTTTTGAAATTGACTTTTTTCTTGTATAAGTGTTTAGAAGAATAATAAAGATTTTGTATGTCAATAAAAACACCAACTCTTTGTTCTTTGTAAATATTCTTTTTCATTAAACTTTATTAATAGGAATAGATATATTAAGGTTTTTATTCTAATGTAAAATACATTCTTCTGTTAGATTTACCTTTGTTTTCTATTGATAACAGCTTAATTTTTCCTATTTCTTTTGTTGAAGCTACATGAGTACCGCCATCTGCCTGTTCATCTATTGAGCCTATCTTTACTATTCTTATATCTTTTAGATGAGGAGGAAGACCTTTTGCTAATTTAGACAAATCTTCAATTTTTTCAGCCTCTTCTTTTGATATTGTATAAATTGTTGTTTTATGATCATTTTTTATTTCTTCATTAGCTTTTTCAATATATTTCTCAAATGATTCTTTTTTGAAATCTTCTAAAGAGAAATCTATTCTTGATTTTTCTTCATCTAATTGGTTTCCAGTTATCATTGCATTTGTTTCTTTATGAACAATTGAACTTATTACATGGGCTGCTGTGTGCATTCTCATAAGCTTGTATTTTCTATTCCAATCTATTTTACATTTTATTAAGTCATTTACTTTTAGACCTTCTTGATCCAGTGTATGAATAATTTTTTCATCTTCTTTTTTTACATCTAAAACTTGATATTCTTTGTTATTATGAATTATTATTCCTTTATCTGATGGTTGACCTCCCCCGGAAGCGTAGAAATATGTCTCATTTAAGATTACTTTATTATCAAAAGCTTCTATTACTTTTGCTTCAAATTCTTTTTTGTAGGAATCTTTAAGATATAACATAAGACAGCTTATTAAGAAATGTTTAAATTTATTGCGATTGAGTGTTAAATATGCATTTTCCTAAATTAAAGAACAAACTAGTATTGGCGCCTATGGCTGATGTTTCTATTTTACCTTTTAGGTTATTATGCCAAAAATATGGGGCTGCTTTGACTTATACAGAACAATTAAGTGCTATGGCTATAGAAAGAGAAAATCCCAGAACTTTGAAATTGGCTGAAACTTCTAAAGAAGAAAAAATAGTTGGATTGCAACTTTTTGGTAGAAATCCTAAAACTTTATTAAAGGCAGCAAAGAAATTAGAAAATGATTTTGATGTCATAGACTTAAATTTTGGATGTCCTAGCAAGAAAATAGTTGTACAGGGGTATGGAAGTGCTTTGTTGAGAGAAAAAGACAGAGTAAGGAGGATTATACAAACCTTATCTAAGGGACTGGAAAAACCTGTTACAGTCAAGATGAGATCTGGGTTTAAGAAAGTTGAGGCTTTGGAATTAGTCAAGATTATGGAAGAGGCTGGTGTTGCCGCTATTACAATTCATGGTAGGACTAAGGAGCAAGGATATAGCGGGAAAGCTAATTGGGATGTAATCAAACAAGTTAAAGAAAGTGTTAATGTGCCTGTTATCGGGAATGGGGATGTTGTAAATGGAGAAAAAGCAAAAGAATTACTAGATTACAGCAAATGTGATTATGTGATGATTGCAAGAGCCGCTATGAATAATCCTAAAATATTTGAGGAGATTAATTGCTATTTAAACCATGGAAAAGAAAAAATTGTTAAAAAAGAAGATAAAGTTAAACTATTCTTAGAATATGTTAATTTATGCGAAAAATATGATTTTATTAATATCTCTAATTTAAGATTTACAGCTTTAAATTTCTGCAAGGGGTTTAATGGAAGTAAGGAGTTAAGAGTGAATTTGATGAAAGCTAAGGATAAAGAGAAGATAACTGAGGAAGTTGAAAAGTTTAAGGATTAAGTATTTAAATGTCTTAACGCTCCTTTTTATATGGCTAAAGTAGACCCTGAACTTTTTGGCGCCATGATTCTATCTGAAAATGTTTTAAAAAAAATTGAATTTTGGAAGGCTTATAATGATTTTAGAGAAATACACTATAAAAATAATTATCTAAAAAAAGAAATTTTTAACTTACTGAAAATTCCTTTTTCGTCGAGATCTTTGTCCTATAACCTAAATAGATCTGCGGCTAGAATTTGTGATGTTTTAATTGAACTTAAAAAAGAAGGGAAGATTAATAACCTTAAATCTTTTAGTAATACTTTTTGGGTCAGAAATGATCAAAATCTCTTAATAATATCTAGCTTGAAAAAGAGATATTTGAATTTATTGAAAGAATCTCCATTAAGGACTTATGAATTTACAAGACATTTTAACGTTTGTCATAGGTCTTCTTACAAAAGGTTTAAAGAACTAGAGAATTTGGGTCTAGTAGAAAGAAATAAAAATAAGGATTGGATGTTAAAAGAAAGTAATAAACAATTGATTTGCAAATGAATTTAATCTGCGGTATCGATGAGGCGGGGAGAAAGCTTAAGCTTTTTTAAGCTTCCCAAAAGGACCCGTTATAGGGCCTCTCATTATCGCTGGTGCATTAATCAGAGAATCTGATATAGCTGGGCTAAGAGATATTGGTGTTAAAGACTCAAAACTATTAAGCCCATTGCAAAGAGAAAATATTTTTAAAGAATTAAAAAAAATTGTAAAGTTTAAAATAATCAAGATAAGTCCTAAAGAAATAGATGATGCTGTTGAGAGTGAAGAATCAAACTTAAATTGGTTAGAGGCAGATAATACTATTAAAATTTTAAATGAATTAAAACCAAACAAAGCATATATTGATTGTCCTAGCAATAATATTCAAGCTTATAAAGATTATTTACAGAAGAAACTAAAGCAAGATATAGAATTACATGTGGGGCATAAAATGGATTCTATCAATTTAGTTTGTAGTGCTGCCTCAGTTATAGCAAAAGTTACAAGGGATCAGGAAATTGAAAATATAAAGAAAAAGATTAAAATAGATTTTAATTCAGGATACCCTAGTGATTCAAAAACCCAGGAATTTCTTAAAAAACATCATAAATATTATCCAGGCATAATTAGAAAAAGCTGGTTATCTTATAAGAAACTTTTAGATAATAAAAAGCAAAAGAAAATAGGTGAATTTTAGATTAATTCTTTAAATATAGAGCTTCCTCTTACAGTGTTGAAGTTTGAGCAATAAGGACATCTAGGTCTGTCTTTGTATTCAAAAGCCCTGAATTTAAAGTTACAGTCCATACACTTGAAGAAAATCTTTTCATCTCTTTTGTTTACTGGCTGTGTTGTAGGTTGCTGAATCTTTACTGGCTTAGGCTTCATGACAGGAAGCTCTTCAAAATTTTCATTTTCCATAGTGTCAAATCTTTTTTTTCCAATGATTTTCTTTACCATCTCTGCTATATCATTCTTGTCTACCATTTTATCTCTTGAATATTTATTTTTAGCAGACATAAATATATAAATCTAGCGTTTTAAGGCAGTATTCAGTTGTTTTGGGCTTATAACGGGAAAAACTTTAAATAGGACAAGGAACCATCTTTTTTAAAATATGACAGTCATTAAAAGTATCTCTGCTAAAGGGTTTAAATCGTTTGCAAAGAAGACTGAACTTCTTTTTGGTAATAATTATAATTGTATAATTGGTCCAAATGGATCTGGAAAATCGAATATTGCTGATTTGATTACTTTTGTTTTAGGAAAAAGCTCTGCTAAATCTATGAGAGCTGAAAAAACTGCTAATTTGATATATAATGGTGGCAAAGATTCTAAACCTTTTAAAGAGGCAGAGGCTACAATTGTTTTTGACAACTCTGATGAGTTGTTTCCTTTAAAAGAAAAGGAGATTGCTATTACTAGAATAGTTAAGCAAACTGGGAATTCTATCTATAAAATTAATAACACAAAAATGACTAAACAGCAAGTTGTTGATTTCTTGAGTGTTGCAAATATTGATCCTGATGGGCATAACATAATCTTGCAAGGAGATATTGTGCATTTTATGGAAATGAGATCTGAAGAGAGAAGGCAAACTATTGAGGATGTAGCTGGAATTTCTGTTTATCTGGAGAAAAAAGAAAAGGCTATGAGAGAATTAGAGAAATTTCAACTTAAAATTGGGGAGATTGGAATTATTTTGACTGAAAGAAATACCTATCTTAAAGAATTGAAAGATGAAAGAGATCAGGCAGTTAGATATAGAGAATTAGAGGAAAATATCAAAAGAAGTAAAGCTACATTTTTTGATTTGCAGCTGAAGAAGAAGAGAGAGGATTTGAAGAATGTTGTAAATAATATTAAACAACATGAAGAACAAAAACTTAAATTTGAGGAGAAAATACAGTCTTTGAAAACTGAAATTAATGCGATTAAACAAGAAATTAAGAGAATTAATGAAGAAATAGAATTGAAAGGCGAGAAGGAACAAAAACAGTTACATAAAGAAATTGAAATGTTAAGAGAAGGTTTATCAAGAAATAAAAATAGATTAGAAACTCTTCAAAATGAACTTTCTAGAATTGATAACAGAAAAAAACAATTAAAATCAGATAGAGAAGAACTGGGAAAGAGAATTAATGATACCAAAGAGGATATTAAAAAACTAACTTTAGAAAAAAATAGCTATGATAAAGAAGAAGGAATTATTGCTTCACGCATAAGAGACTCTAAGGGCAAGGAGGGAAATGATTTAGATTTACATATCGCTAGGAAGCAGGAAATGCTTTATTCTTTTAAGGACAAAGAGCAAACTTTTTTGAGAGAAAAAGATAAA
This sequence comes from Candidatus Woesearchaeota archaeon, assembly GCA_964361505.1. GTDB lineage: Archaea > Nanobdellota > Nanobdellia > SCGC-AAA011-G17 > GW2011-AR20 > JACQNJ01. The sequence continues at coordinate 11,087 of CAYIAV010000014.1, forward strand.
ATTTCTTATTTGTTAGAGGATATTTCAAAAAAATTACTTGTTTCTTCCCAAAATAATGCTGGTAATATCAGCAAGATTAAAAAAGAGTTTAAAGAAGTTGCAGATGAACTAAACAAAAAATTGAATAATGATTCTATGTATGCTTCTCGGTTAGGCAAGGCTAGAAGAGAAATTGTGGAAAAAAATGAAAAATTAGCTACTTTTAGAGCTAGAGGTATTGGAATTAGAGAGCGAAATGCTGCAGACCTTTCTATAAGGCAGATTCTCAAATCTGGGATTAATGGGGTTTTTAATACTGTTGGAGATTTAGGTGAAGTTGACAAGAAGTATTCTTTAGCTCTTGAGATTGCTGCGGGGTCAAGAATTAATGCAGTTGTTGTGCAAGATGATTTGGTTGCAAGCAAGTGTATTAAATATCTAAAAGAGAAGAAAATGGGCATTGTTGCTTTTCTACCTTTGAACAAAATGAAACCTGCGCAAACTTCTTCTACTAAAAAAGGGCGAGGAATACATGGCTCTGCTTTGGACTTGGTTAAGTTTGAGTCTAAATTTAATAATATTTTTAGTTATGTTTTTGGAAATACGTTAGTTGTTGATAATGTTGAAATAGCCAGAAATATTGGAATAGGCAGTGCTAGAATGGTGACTTTAGATGGAGATTTGATGGAAACAAGTGGAGCTATGATTGGGGGGTATAGGAAAAGAAAAGAAGGTTTGGGGTTTAAAGAAAAAGATGTAAATGATGAGATTGCAAAACTAGAGGGTGAAGTTTCTCATCTACAGAATACGATCGACACTTTGGAGCAAAATAAAAGCGAAAATGAGGTTTTGCTTTTTAATTTACGAGAACAGAAAGCTAATCTTGAAATAGAGATTATGAAGATAGAAAAGACTACAAGTGTTGTAGATGCTGATGAGCTTAATAATGATAAAAAGGAATTAAATGCCCGATTAACTAAACTTGATAAGGATATTAATGATGTACAGCAAGATATAAGCAGTTTAGGTAGAGAAATCCAGCTTTTAAGAGATAAAAAACAGAAGGAATTAGGGGAGTTTGGATTAAATTCTTTAGAATCTCAGAGATTATCCCTTAGAGAGAAAATTGTTTCTTTAGAATCTGACATCAAGAATATGAATAATCAACTGGACACTATGCTAATTCCTGAATATGAAAAAATTGCTAAAATTTTGAAGGATCATGACAAGGAGATAGAAGATTTTACTCAAGAAATGAAGAATTTACAAATTTCTCTTAAAGAAGCCAATAATAATCTAAAACAAAAGGAAGCTATTGAGCAAAAATTTTATTCTGAATTTAAAAATTTATTTAATAAACGAAACAAAATACAGGAGCAATTACAACAAAAAGAAAATAATCTAGTTAGAGAAGAAGAAAGAATCATTACCCTGAACAGCAAGTTTAATGTATTCTCTATTGATAAGGCTAGAATTACTGCTGAGATTACAGGATTAGAGATGGAATTTGAGCCTTTTATTAATGTTAACATAAGAAAAGGAGTTACAATTGATGAACTAAAATCTGAGATCCATTCTGGAGAGAAGGATTTAATCAAATTTGGAAATGTTAATTTAAAAGCATTAGAAGTTTATGAATCTCTTGAGAAGGAATATGACTCTTTAGTTGAGAAATCTGATAAACTGAAACAGGAAAAAGAAGATGTAGTTTCTATGATGCATGAAATTGAGAGCAAGAAAAAAGGGTTATTCATGAAAACTTTTAGTGAAATTGAAAAGAATTTTAGGGAGATATTTAATCAATTAACCACTAAAGGGCATGCTTATTTAGAATTAGAGGATGTTGAAGATCCGTTTAATGGTGGATTAGACATCAAAGTTAAGATTACAGGTAATAAGTACTTAGACATTAAAGGGTTAAGTGGTGGAGAGAAGACTATGGCTGCTTTGGCTTTTATTTTTGCTATTCAGGAGCATCAGCCTGCAAGCTTCTACTTATTTGATGAGGTTGATGCAGCATTGGACAAGACTAATTCTATTAAACTAAGCAAGTTATTTGCGCAGTATTCTCAAAAAGCTCAATATGTTGTTATAAGCCATAATGATGCTATTGTCTCGGAAGCTAATCAAATTTATGGTGTTAGTATGAATAATGGGATTAGCAAGGTTGTTAGTTTGAAAATTTAGACTATTTTAACTTAAAAGATATTTGTAAGACTTTATTTATTTTTTTGAGACTGATTACCAGAAATATCTTCTTAAATTAGAACCGTCTGCACTTTTAGCATCTACCCTGAAAGGCGAGAAAATTTCTGCATTATGATCATTTTTTCTTATTCTCTTCTCATTTATATACACGCACAATCTGTCTTCTTCCATAAGACTGTCTGAGGCACTATCTGGTAATCTTAGAGCTAAAGGATAACAAAATAGTTCAACTTCTGTGCCAACTAAATATCGGAAGTGTCTAGCTAATTGTTTATTACTCAAAAGAACAATATTAGTTATATGAAAAGGCATACTTAACCCATTTTTAACTCTTTCTCTCTTAAGTGTTGGAGACCCCACGACTATTCCTTCTAATCTTATATCTGTTTCCACATTACTTTTTTACTGCTTTCTTTTCTTTCACTTCTTTTGTTTCTTTCTTTACTGGATGTTTTTCTTCTTTTTTCTCTGGATGCTCAGTTTCTTCTTTCTTTTCTTCTTCGTACTCTTCTTCAAAAAACGAAGATATTTCTTCCCAGTATTTCATTACTACTACTAATATTAATAAGATTAATAATCCTATTATGATATAATATTTATATAAGTCTATTTGGGCTAATAGACTATATTTACTTAGCAGCCATGCTATTACCCCTATAGCAATAACTGTCAGAATATACCTGCCAACTTTGATTTTTTCTTCTTCAGTTTCTTCTTTTGCTTCTTTTTCGTCTTCGTCTTCAGATAGGAAGATACTTGCCAATATTATTAATATGACTACTATTATCGCCCCTATAATCCAGTTTCTGTTTCTTGAGAAAAATCCTGATTTATCTGGCTCTGTAGTTGTATTTGTGTTTGTCTCTACTACCTTTATTGTTGGAATTCCATTCTCAATTGATTCTAAACTTAACTTTAAGTCGCTTATTTTATCATTGTCTATATCTACTTCCTTAACATCATTTAGAAATAGAACTACAATCACAGGATCTGATATTATTTTTAATGTAACAGAATCTTTTCTTACTTCTTCAATAGATAATGTATGATCCTCTCCTTTTAGTTTGAATTCAGTTGATTCTTTTATTATTGTTTCTTGTTTAAATTCTTTCAATTCATTATAACTTTCTTGAGATTTGAACAGATTAAAGAATTTTCCTGTTATTGTGTTTGTGCTTTTATTGACTTCCTGATTTTTTATTTCAGATACCTCTTTTACATTAACTGTCATATCTTTTTCTTCTAGAACATTTGAGCCTTTTTCTTTTATTGTTAATTTAATTTTGTATTCCCCTTTTTCTACTCTTACTGTTGGAGCAATGTAAAGCTGAATAATCTCTGATTTTTTTGGTTCAATAGTTATTATGCTTGGATTTAATTGCACGAAACTTGAAGCTGTTCCAGTTATAGAAAGTTCATAATCTGCTTTTTCCACTCCATTATTCGTTATTGTTAAAGCTGATGTTGTTGTGCTGTCTGCGGCTACAT
>CAYIAV010000015.1:0-14150 GCA_964361505.1 Candidatus Woesearchaeota archaeon
TCTTAGTCATGTTTATTGTGCTCTAATAAGTACTTTATAAAACTTTTGGCTAACAACTTTTAGATTTTGTGTACCCCTTAGGAATTTCACTAAAGCATTTCACTTCTTTAACTCTTAATCTTGTAGTTTTCTTGCAACCGCAGTCATAATAAGTTTTAGAATTCTTGCTTGCAACATATTTAGTGCCTTCTTCACATCCTAAAACAATGCATGAATCTCTTTGCTCTATTCCCCATAATCCTATTTTTTCATCCATTGCCCCTCTTTCTAATAAGGCGAATTCTTCAGTATACTTCGTATTAGGTTCTATGCTCAAAGTTTTGGCATATCCATTTTCAACTAAATAAGAATTAACAAATAGTTCATCAAAATACACATATCTCAAATCTCTCCCATACTTATCTTTATCCTGTTTATCTCTTATAAGCAAAACAGTCTTATTTAAAATTAATTTTCTTAGTTCTTCTTTCGCTTCTTTATAGTAATCTTCATTTACTTCAGGTGTATTAATACCAAGCATCCTTACATGAATTCCATTTTCCAGTTCAAAAGTATCGCCATCAATTACATCAACAACTAAACTTTTCTCACCTTCTAAAACTGTATTTCCAGAAGCATTTTCTTTAGAGCATCCAATCAAAAAGAATAATAAAACAACAAAACTAATTTTTACGTAGCCATTCAATCTCATCTTCATTAAGCTCAAGTTCATTAATGAAATCTTTTTCTTTTAATAAAGGTTTGTAAAAAATAAACTCTTTAAAAGATTTTTTAAGAGATGTATGGGTAATTTTTCCAATCTTCTCAGAAATAGACTTTTTTCTTAAATTTTTATTATTCCAAATCCATTTTCTAAGAATTCTCGAATTTCTTGTATAACTGACTTGCCCAAGTTTCTTTTCTTTTTTAGCTAGTCCAACTCCTAAAGACATGAAAATTCTCCTGTATACTAAAAATCGGTAATACTGTCTTTTAATAATTCTTCCATTAAAAACATCAGCTTTACTCAAAGAATCAAAGCAAGAAGCAAGGTCTTCTCCACCATACTCTTTAGGGCAATTTTCTTCAACCCACAAGTTAATTTCATCTAAATCTTCATGTAAAGAATCAAAAACATTAGAAATATCTCTGGGATTTTTACTTTTAAAGATAACTTTCAAAGCATTATTAATATCATGGCTCATATCTCTGGAAAGAAAATTAGTATCACTAAAATCCTTATATCTAAAAAATTCTAAATCAATTAATGCAGCTCTTGCATCCCCATTGCTTTTAATAGCCAAAGTCTTTAACAAGTCTTCTTTAATGTTCAAACATTCTTTTCTAGAAACCTCTTTCAAAAGTTCAAATAAAACATTATAAGTTAAAGGTTCAAAAGAAATGACTTTGCAAAGTTTTTTTAAGGAAGAAAAGTTTTTTGATTGGTTATCATTACAGGTTAAAATAACAGGAAAAGAGCTTTTTTTAATTATATCAACAACAGCATTTAATCCACCCCTATCTGCATTTCCCGCAATACCTTCAAGTTCATCAATAAGAATTAATTTGCCATTATAAAATAAGCTTTGCTGCAAGGATGCATTGCCTAAAAAATTTATAATTCCATCTTTATTCCTGATATCGCTTGAATTGCTTTCAACAATTTCATAATTCAAATCATGAGCAATAGCATAAATACTTGAAGTTTTTCCAGTTCCGCTTTTGCCTAGAAGAATTACAGGTTTTTTATTCTTGATGCACTTCTTAAGTTCGTTTATAGCAGAATCTTGACCAATTACATCTTCAGTGTTTTTTGGTTTATAATTGTCTATTAGCAGCATTTTCTTTTAAAAAAGGCACAATGCCTTTAGAATAATTATGAAATTCCAGATATACTTTATTAACATCTCTCCAAACGTAATCCAAATCTTCTACTCTTTTTTGTTTCTTATAATTCTTATGTAATTTTTCTAAAACTCTCCTTTCAACCAATAAAACAGGAAAATGTATTTTGTAGTCATAATCTCCATTAATTAAATTAACAGCCTTAACAACATTTTTAAAATTCTGAGACATCAAGATATGAATTAATTCATGAACAAAAATAGCAAGTAGCTTTTCTTTATCTTTCTCAAATTTTATAGTAAATGGATGCGAAATAGATTCGTAAAGCATAGAGCTTACAACAAAACAATCAATATTTCTATTAAATTTTAGCTTAGAAGCTTTTTCTATTTCTTTTACAATTTTATTTCCATTAGAATTCCAGAAATTTCTTACAAGATTAAGGAAATCTTGAGATTTTTTTATGTTAGTTTCATTGCCAATCATCTCACTAAGCATTAAGTCATATGCGCTTGAATATTCAAAATTTATTTTCATTTTTTACAAAAACTTGCAATTAAAGCCTCCATCTGTAAAAATTCATCACTCCCCTCAACCATTCTAAACTCTATCTCTCCACATTTTTCAGTTAGAGATAGCTTTTTTGTATCTTCAATTTGTAAATTCCAAATTTCTTTTTGAATCTGTTTAATCATATCAAGGCCGTTTAGTCCATCTCTAAGCATAACATTTAACAATAAATCTCTAGACTTAATAAACTCTCCTTTTAGAGCTAAATTTAAAATAGTTTGAACCTCTTTCGGATCAGCGTAACTCGCAACTTTATAGATTAATTCAGAAGTAATGTGTTTTTCAACAGAAGCACAGCTTTGTAATATATTACCTAGTCTTCTCACATCTCCCATACAAAGCTCAAAAAGAGCATTGATAGCATTTTCATCTACTTTTAATTTTTCATGTTTTGCTATATTTGTAATAATCTCCTTGACATCATTTTTATCTAAGGGTCTAAATCTAAAAACACTGCATCTGCTCTGTATAGGATCAATAATCTTGCTTGAATAATTACAGCTTAATATAAATCTACAAGTATTGGAGTATTGCTCCATAGTTCTTCTTAATGCCTGTTGAGCATCTCTTGTCAAAGAATCACTTTCATCTAGTAAAATAATCTTAAAATGAGCATCCCCAATAGATTTAGTCCTGGCAAAATCTTTGATGGTATTTCTCACAACATCAATTCCTCTGTCATCTGAACTATTTAACTCTAAAAAATTCTCTCTCCAGTTTTCACCATAAAGCTCCTTAGCTATAATTAAAGAAATTGAAGTCTTTCCAACTCCTGCAGGTCCAGCAAAGAGCATATTAGGTACATTTTTATGTTCAACAAAAGATTGTATTCTTTTAACAATCTCTTTTTGTCCCTTAAATTCCTCAAACTTCCTAGGCCTATATTTTTCCACCCAAACAGAACTCTCCATAAAGATTAAGATAAGTCAAATTTTATAAAGATTTGTTAAAAAGAAAGCTCATGATAAACCTTATAAAAACTAACGCTAAAGGAAGTATAAAATGTATAATCCCATTGATGTAGAAAAAGAAATATTAGAATTCTGGAAAAAAAACAAAGTATTTGAAAAATTAAGAAAGCAGAATCAAAAAAACAAGAGATTTTCATTTTTTGACGGTCCAATAACTGCAAATAACAAGATGGGGGTTCATCATGCCTGGGGCAGAACTTACAAAGACTTATTTCAAAGATTTAAGGCAATGCAGGGTTATGACCAAAGATACCAAAATGGTTTTGATTGCCAAGGTTTATGGGTAGAAGTTGAAGTTGAAAAAGATTTAGGTTTTAACTCAAAAAAAGACATTGAAAATTTTGGCTTAGACAACTTTTCCAAAGAATGCAGGAAAAGAGTTGAAAAATTCTCAAAAATCCAGACAGAACAATCAATCAGATTAGGCCAGTGGATGGATTGGGAAAATTCTTATTACACATTAGCAGATAATAACATAGAGCACATTTGGTATTTCTTAAAAAAATGCCATGAAAAAAAATGGTTAACAAAAAACACAAGAGTAATGCCTTGGTGTTATAGGTGCGGAACTTCTTTATCACAACATGAACTAGCAGACTCTTACCAAGAAATGGAGCACACAGCAGTATATGTTAAATTTTCAATAAAAAATAAAAGAAATGAATTCCTATTGGTCTGGACAACAACTCCTTGGACTTTAACGTCAAATGTTGCAGCAGCAGTAAATCCGGATTTGGATTATGTAAAAATAAAGCAGGGTTATGAATTTTATTATCTATCTGAAAAAACATCATCAAAGCTCAAAGAACATTTTGATATAATTGAAAAATTTAAAGGAAAAAAACTGCTAGGCTTGGAATATGAAGGTCCTTTTGATGATCTTCCAGCACAAAAAAATATAGTCCATAAAGTAATTGCGTGGAATGATGTCGGAGAAGAAGAAGGAACAGGAATTGTTCATATAGCCCCAGGATGCGGCCAAGAAGATAACGAATTAGGAAAAAAAGAAAAATTAAGAGAAATTTCGCCTTTAGACGAATCTGGTTATTACAAAGAAGGATTTGACTGGTTAACTGGAAAAAATGTCAAAGGAATAACAAAAGATATACTTGTAGATTTAACAAAAAAAAGAAAACTCCATAGCGAAGAAAAGTATAAGCATCGTTATCCTGTTTGTTGGAGATGTAAAGAAGAATTAGTTTTTAGATTAGTCTCTGAATGGTTTATCTCTTCAAAGGAAATAAAGCCTTTAATGAAAAAAGAAGCTTCTAAAGTTGCATGGTATCCCGAGTACGCAGGAAAATTAATGCAAGATTGGCTCAATAATATGGGTGATTGGTGTATATCAAGGAAGAGATTTTGGGGTCTGCCTTTAATGTTTTATGAATGTTCCTGTAGTCATTTAGAAATCGTAGGTTCATTAAAAGAATTAAAAGAAAAAGCAGTTGATCAGAAAATAGTAGAATCACTGCCAGAGTTACATAGACCATGGATAGATAGGGTAAAAGTAAGATGCTCAAAGTGTGGAAAAGCAGTATCAAGAGTTCCAGATGTAGGAGACTGTTGGCTAGATGCAGGTATTATTCCATTTTCAACATTAAATTACTTAAAAGACAAATCTTATTGGAAAAAATGGTTTCCAGCTGAATTCATAACAGAAATGCGTGAACAAATCAGGCTATGGTTTTATTCCATGTTATTCATATCTGTAACATTAGAAAATAAATCTCCTTATCAATCAGTGTTAGTTTATGAAAAATTGCAGGATGAAACAGGAAATCCAATGCATAAAAGCGCAGGAAATACAATATGGTTTGATGATGCAGTAGAAAAAATCGGTGCAGATATCCTGCGTTGGATGTATGTTACTCAAAATCCAAGTTATAACTTAAATTTTGGTTATACTCCTGCAAAAGAAGTAAAGAAGCAGTTAGATGTTATCTGGAATTTAGGAAATTACACTAATATCTACTGCCAGGACAAAGGAGCAAAAGAAAACAGTTTAGATTCAGCAGATAAATGGATTATCTCAAGAAGAGAATCAACAAAGAAAGAGGTAAAGGAACACTTAGAATCACTGCAGCCCCATCAGGCAATGCGTTCTTTGCAAAATTTTATTTTAGAAGATTTATCAAGATCATATGGCCAATTTATCCGGGAAACATTAGAACAAAGTTCAGTGCAAAGAGTGCTATATAACACATACTTAGATTCAATAAAAATGCTAGCTCCTTTTACCCCCTTTATAGCAGAAAAAATTTACCAGGATATTTCAAAAAAAGAAATCTCAATTTTCTTAGAAAAATGGCCGGAAGCCAATAAAAAATTAATAGATAAGAAACTAGAAAACAGTATGGTCATAATAAAAGAAATTATTCAATCTATCTTAGCTCAAAGGGATAAATCTCAAATAGGTATTAGATGGCCATTGCAATCTGCAATGATATTAACAAAAAATAAAGAAATAAATACTGCAGTAAGGCAATTAGAATCAGTAATAAAAAAACAGGCAAATGTTAAAGAAGTTTTAATCAAGCAAAAAGATACAGAAAGCTATGAGATAGAAATAGATACAAATTTGACGCCAGAACTAGAAAAAGAAGGGTTTACAAGAGAAGTTATCAGAAGAATCCAGTCTTTAAGAAAGAAAGCAGGATTAAAAAAAGGAGATAAGATTAATTTAGAAATAAAATCTCAAGTTGAGCTTGATGAAAAAAATATCAAGGAAGCAGTAGGGGCATCTTCACTTAAAAAAATAGAATCTTCTAAATTCTCAGATAAGTTCAAGATAAAAGAAAAAGACTTTGAAATCAAAATTCAACTAAATTAACTATCACCTGATAATAAAAACAGTTCAGAAATCTTTAAATATAATTAAGAAAGGATTTAAATACTTTTGCAAAAACTTATATATATCTTATAAACAAGTTAAATTGGAGGGAGTTATTAATGTCTACACAAACCAAAACTTACGAGATTACCATCCAAAACATTGTTGTTTCTACATCACTTGAACACGATATTCCATTGATAAAACTCGCAGAAGTTCTGCCAAACACTGAATATAACCCGGAGCAATTTCCTGGTTTGGTAATGAGGATAAAAGATCCTAAAACTTCAGCATTAATATTTAGCTCAGGTAAAATTGTCTTAACAGGAGCAAAATCCTTAGTTAAGGTAAAAGAATCCTTGCAAAAAATCATAAAGAATTTAGCTAAAATAAAAATTAGGATTAAAGTAAAGCCTAAAATCATTGTCCAAAACATGGTAGCATCAGGTTCAATTTTCATGGATTTAAACTTAAATTCTTTAGCAATGAAACTGGACAATACAGAATATGAGCCGGAGCAGTTCCCAGGTTTAGTGTACAAATTAGCAGGCACTAGAGCTACTTTCCTATTATTCAGCAATGGTAAAATTGTTTGTACAGGAACCAAATCAGAAACAAAGCTAAAAGAGGCAGTAAAGAAATTAGTTATAGTTTTAAAAAAAGTAAAGTAAAAGTTTAAATACCAGCTAATATTTTAAAAAGTATGCAAAAAAAGAGTTTGGTGATTTTTTCATTGCTTACTTTATCTGTTCTACTGATTGCTGGCTGTCAGGAAGCTGTTGGGGGTTTTCCAAAGCTTCGGACTTCCGGTGATCAGACATATTCTCTAAGTTCTCACAGATATTCTTCAGGTCCGGATCGGTTTGTGTTCGATTTAACTGTTCAACAAGGAGGCAGATGCATTCTTTTGTCAGGTTCAGTTCCAATAAGAGAGATTGTAGCTATAGAATCTAGGGAGTCTAGCGAAAATTACTTAGTTGTTGGTTGTATAAGTGCAACTGCTGATCCTACTAGCGGAACTATTGGTGCCAAAGCTATAACTGATAAGACATTCGTGAGTACAAACACCCCAAATGTTGTTTTAGCATCTCAATTTTCACGTGCCCTTTTGCTTCAACTAGACCAGAGGTTGTCAGCCCCTGAAACGGTACTAAGTAGCGATGAGGTATTTGTTATCAGAGGTAGTGTAGTCTCAACAGGTTTTTAACCTTTAACCTTTTTATAATATTTTTCTTACCACAATAATAAATTTAAATAGACTAACTTACATCCATTATTATGGATTCTCACGAGCAAATTCAAAGAGCAAAGGATTTTCTAGATGCATTTTATGAAAAAAAGATTCACACTTTAATCAGCCAAGGAATATCAACATTAGTAATAGATTTCGCTGATTTAGTGCAGCATGACCCAGAAATAGCAGATTATTTGCTAGAACACCCAGAAGACACCATAAGGGGATTTGAGCTTGCTTTAGAAGGCTATGAGGTAAATGATTGCAGGGTAAGATTCAACAATCTCAGAGAAAACCAGTATATTGCAATAAGAAACATTAGAAGTGCAAATATTAACAAGTTAATGTACATTGAAGGGATAGTAAGGCAATCTTCAGATGTAAGACCTCAAATTATTTCTGCCAAGTTTGAATGCCCCTCTTGTGGCAATACGATTTCAATACTTCAATTAGAAACAAGATTCAAAGAGCCTTCCCGTTGTACCTGCGGAAGAAGAGGTAAATTTAGATTAATTTCAAAGCATTTGGTAGATGCACAAAGACTAGTTCTAGAAGAATCTCCAGAATCACTAGAAGGAGGAGAACAGCCAAAAAGACTATCTGTTTTCTTAAAAGAAGACTTGGTAGAGCCAAAAATGGAGAAAAAAACAACTCCAGGAAGCAAAGTAAGAGTCTATGGCATAGTAAAAGAAGTACCCATTTTATTAAGATCAGGAGCACAATCAATCCGTTATGATTTAATGATGGACTCTAATTATATAGAGCCAATAGATGAATCATATGAAGACATCCAAGTTAGTCCTGAAGAAGAATCCAAGATTAAAGAATTATCTAAAGATGAAAGGATTTATGAAAAATTTATCCAATCAATAGCTCCCTCTATTTTCGGTCATGATGATGTTAAAGAGGCAATAGTCCTTCAATTAATGGGGGGCGTTAGAAAGAAAAAAGAAGATGGTACAACCACCAGAGGAGACATGCATATACTTTTAGTTGGAGATCCAGGATGCATTGCTGGAGAGTCTCAAGTAGCTTTAATCTACAAAGGAATGGAGAAAATACAAAATTTAGGCCAAAAACACCTGCAACTAATAAAAGAAGCTGTTACAAAAATCAGAAAAAATGGCAAAGACAGGTATTACGATTATGCTACCTTATTCCAGCACTATCATTATCAACCAGTATTGAAAATAATTACAGAAACTGGAAAGGAAGTTATTTGCACTTTTAACCAACCTTTCTTAACAAAAAAAGGATGGAGACGGGCAGATGAAATTACACTAGGCACTAAAATAAGAGTAATGCCTAAAATCCCTAACATGAGAAAATCCATTGTACCAACAGAATTTAAGATGGTGAAAAAAACATACGGAAAATTAAAAGATGTAGCAATTCCAGAGAAGTTTACACCAGAATTAGCTTCTTTATGTGGCTATATTATTGGTGATGGAAACATCCATCCAAATAGGTCTAGGGTTACCTGCCATATTAATGAAGAAGAAAAAGACATACTAGGAAATCTTTCTGTATTTTGTAAAGAGACATTTAACATAGTCCCTTCTATTTTTATTAGGACAAGTAACAAAGTAAAGACAATTGACGATGGAAAAGGGCTATTAAGGCAGTTCATATCAAAGCAAAATATGTATATTTTAGAGATTAATAGTAGGCAAGTTGCTCATTCACTCTCCTTTTTATCAATCAAGAGAGTTCCACAGCAGATATTCAGAAGTCCAATAAATGTAGTCTCAAGATTTATCAGTTGGCTGTTTGAAGCAGATGGTTGTACGTTTGGTAAAGGCGGGGGCAGAACAGCAATTCAGTTGAAATCAAAAACTAGTGGTCTGTTAAAAGATGTCCAGCTTTTACTTCTTTATTTTGGGATCCATTCAAGAATAGTGGAAGATAATCTCTGCATTAGAAGGTTTCATGACATGGAAAAATTTGCCAAGTACATAGGATTTAATTCTGAAAAAAAGAAAAAAGCCTTGCTTAATACACTAGATGTAATAAAGAACAAGAGTGAGATGAATAAAAGAAAAGAATTCCAGAGATGGGAGAAGATTATCGACATCGCACCCCAAGGTGTAATGGATGTATACGATTTTGAAGTTCCAATAAGTAAAAGGTTTATAGCAAATGGGATAGTTTGCCATAACTCTGGAAAAAGTCAAATCCTAGGTTTTGTATCAAAAATAGCGCCTAAAGCAAGGTTTGTCTCGGGAAAAGGCGCATCATCTGCAGGATTAACTGCCGCAGTTGTCAAGGATGAATTTCTGAAAGGATGGGCATTAGAAGCAGGAGCAATGGTATTAGCAAATGATGGCTATTGTTGCATAGACGAATTGGACAAGATGTCAGTAGAAGATACATCTGCTCTGCATGAAGCAATGGAGCAGCAAAGAATTAGTATTTCAAAAGCAAATATTCAAGCGACCTTAACAACAAGAACTACAGTTTTAGCAGCAGCAAACCCAAAATTAGGGAGATTTGATCCATATGCACCAATAGCATCTCAAATAAATTTACCTCCGGCATTAATAAACAGATTTGATTTAATCTTCCCAATAAGAGATATCCCAAACAGAGAAAAAGACAGATTAATAGCATCTCATGTGTTAAAGTTGCAGCAAAAACCTAGTGAATTAAAATCAGAAATAGATTCAAAACTATTTAGAAAATACTTAACATATGCAAAAAGAAAAATAAATCCTGTTTTAACCGATGCAGCTATAGAAGAAATTCTGGACTTTTACATAAACCTAAGAAACTCTACTACACCTGGCAATGAACAAGAGATAAGACCAATTCCTATCTCAGCTAGGCAATTAGAAGCTTTAGTGAGATTGTCAGAAGGGTCAGCAAGAGTAAGGTTATCAAAAAAAGTAACGAGAGTAGATGCAAAAAGAGCCATAAGATTGTTAAGGCATTGCTTAATGCAGGTTGGCATTGATCCTGAAACAGGCCAATTTGATATTGACAGAATGAGCACTGGAATATCTACATCACAAAGATCAAGAATAGTTGTCATAAGAGAAATAATCTCAGAGCTGGATAAAAAGTTTGGAAAAAATATTCCTATAGAAGAGATTATAGCAGGAGCATCAGAAAAGGGCATTGATGAAACTCATGTTCAAGAATCAATTGAAAAATTAAAGAGAGAAGGCGAGATTTTTGAGCCAAAAATCGGTGTAATAGGAAAAATGTAAAATGGAACAAATAGAAAGACTTCCAGCATGTAGAGTATGGTTATCCAGCATAAACAATGGTTCTTATGTAAAACCAACAGGAGAATTCACACCACATTACATAGATGTAGAGGGTAAAAAAATATCAAGAATAAATCTTATAGCAACAGTAGTCCAAAAAACAGAAACTGAAGACAAAAACTATGCTTCTCTAACAATAGATGATAGTTCTGCCCAAATAAGAATAAAGGCATGGAGAGAAGATACCAAGCTACTTGAGCCAATAAGTGTTTCTGATATAATCCTGATTATAGGAAAAATAAGGGAATACCAAGATGAATTGTACATCATGCCAGAAATAGTGAAAAAAGTCAAATCAAAATGGCAGGTACTAAGAAGCTTAGAATTGTATAAAGAATATGGAAAACCAAAGCCTCTTTCAATTGTAATTAGAAAAAAAAATACAGCAGCAGAGGAAAAAAATTTGAATGTTGAAGAAGAAAAAATAACAGAAAATCAAGAGCAAAAAAGGCAAAAACTCTTAAATAAAATAGAACAGCTTGATGATGGAGCAGGTGCAGAAATCTCAACAATTTTATCTAGTTCAGGATTAAAAGAATCAGAAGCAGAAAAAATATTGCAAAGCCTGTTATTAGAAGGAGAAGTTTTCAACATCTCTTCATCTAAAGTAAAATTAACATAAGCCTTAAAAACCTATTTTTCTAAAGTTAATACATGGAATATGAGCAATTGTTAAAAAAAGCATATAAGGAAATGCCTCAATCAGCAGAATCAACAGAACGTTTTGATATTCCAAAAGCTCAGGGCCATATTCAGGGGAGTAAAACAGTAATTTCAAATTTTACAAGCATATGTTCTACATTAAGAAGGGAACAGGAGCATTTATTGAAGTTCTTGCAGAGAGAGCTGGCAACACCAGCAACTATTGATGGTCCTCGTTTAGTTTTAGGAAGGAAAATTGCCTCTTCTTCAATAAATGAAAAAATAAAACAATACACGGATTTATTTGTATTATGCCCTGAATGCAAAAAGCCAGATACACAATTAAAAAAAGAAGATCGCGTTACAACAATTAAGTGTACAGCCTGTGGTGCAAAACACCCAATTAAAGCAAAAATATGATTTTGTTGAAAGTACATAAAAATGGAAACAGCGAAGTAGTTTCACTTTGCGATTCAAACCTTATAGGCAAAACATTTGAAGAAGGCAGGTTGCATATAGAAGTTTTAGAAAAATTCTATAAAGGGAAAGAGCTGCCTAAAGAAAAAATACTGCTAATCTTAAAAAATTGTAGTAATGCAAATATTGTAGGTAAAGAATCAATAAATTTAGCATTAGACAATAAATTAATAGAAAAAGGATCAATAGTTAAAATAAAAAAGGTTCCAATATCTTATTTGATAAGAATATGACAATTTACTCTAAAGACCAATACTATCAGGCAAAACTTCAATTAAGGCCTTGTACAAAAGAAATCTTAGATTTTGTTTATAATGAAATAGACAAAAGAGATGACTGTTTAATTTCAAAAGAAGAAGAATTAAAGACAGGCATTGATATTTACCTGACTTCTCAGAAATTCGCTCAAATCTTAGGCAGAAAACTAAAGTTAAGATTCAGGGGTAAAACAGTTATTTCTAGAACTCTGTTTGGTATTAACAGAATGACCTCAAAAAAAGTTTATCGAGTTACTATTCTATTTAGGTTAGAAGAAAAAAAGGAAGAGTAAAACAAGCCTAATTCTAATATAGTAACTTTAAAGTAATAACAAAGAGAAAGATTTATAAACAAAAAAGTTCTCCAAAAAAACAAGCAAAACGGAGATATATCTTAGAATAAAGGGCAATCAGTTCTTTCATTATCTAGATTTTATATGCACCAACCAAGCAGTAAACTTTATAAATAGGTTCCTGTTCGTTCGAAGCTCCGTTCTTAAGCAATTAAAATGAGAAAGATACAATTCGCCAGTTATCCAAAAAGTATAGAAACAACAATCTCAAACAGAAGCGTTTCAGATTATATTTGGAGTATTGCACAGCATGCAATACCAATAGTTGGGTCTATATTATTGTACAACAATTTGAGTTGTGCATATCCTTCAAGTGCAAAAAAACCCAGTTTAGAAGAAACAGTTTCAGTGCAGGAAGAAAAATCTGTAGAAGAAAGAATGCCGCAAATACAACAACTAACTTTACAAGATTTAATACAAATAAACCCTTTCATAGAAGGAAGATACGCAACAACTTTAGAATACGCTGCAGCCATAGAATCAGCAGAAAAAAGATATAATATTCCCCCGGGGTTATTCGCAGGATTGATTATGCATGAAAGTAAAGGAAATACATACGCAGTTTCGCCTGTAGGAGCAGCAGGATTAAGCCAGTTAATGCCGGTAACTGCAAACGAATTAGGCGCAAAAGTGTGGTATGGGTTAGGAGGTATACCTATGAAAAGTACAAGATACGGCCACAATCTTTTAGAGTTAGTAAAAAAACACAAAAAAAAGACAAAAGAACTCACAAGAATAGATGAAAGGTTTATCCCAGAAAAAAACATAGAATTAGGAGCTAGATATCTCAGACAATTGTATGATCGGCTAGGAGATTGGGACTTAGCCCTAAAAGCATATAATCTAGGACCAAATCACAGAGAATTTCACAAAATACACTCAACATATCCTCGAACAGTGAGAAAATATCAAAAATATTGGAGTGAAAGAAACAGAGCATCGCAAGAATTAGCTTATTCTTCAAGCAATACAGCAAATAAATTATAAAAGAAAGTTATTTAAAGAAAAATAAACTTACTATTTCTGGAAAGAGGTGTGGTTATGCAAATCAATATAAAAAAAAAATATCTATACATATTCTTATCAATCACTATCTTGCTATTCAGCTCTTTATATGTAATTGCTCAAACATTTACAACTCCAGCATGGGATTCTTCAAAGCAAAGCCATGATGTTCTTTATACTGATATTATAACCTCAAAATCAACAATAAGTCCAAATAGAAAAGTAGATTTTGAAGCTGATTTAGATGCCAAAGGCGGAATTATCCTGGGGGGGGTTAGAAAAACATCTTGGCCTTCAGGAGGGGCTGGAGGGAGAGAGTGTGTTATAATCCCACCAAACATACCAACCCCCCCACCAACAGCAGCAGACCCCTCTGTACCTGGGAACTTTGCTCCAGTTAGAGGGTATGTAATTGCTCTTCCAGGGACAAGTATTAACTGTGTATCTAAATGTAATCTTGTCAGATCTTGCCCATCTCTTTTTTCATGGATAGATATATTAGACCCAAATCCGGTACCAACAACAATCAATAATCCATGGTGTGAACTTACCTGTGACACCACTCCTGGTTTATGTGCTACCCCCGGTTATGTTGAGTCGACTACAACAGGTGTTACATTTAGCCAAATAATGTATTGTACACCGCCATAATATTAAGAGAATAAATCCAAAAGCCTTTAAAACTCAGTTTTCTATTTTTCTTTATATGAAACCAAAG
>CAYIAV010000016.1:0-13708 GCA_964361505.1 Candidatus Woesearchaeota archaeon
TAATAAGCTGATAAAAGAAATAATTAAATCTTTTCTTAAGTTTCTTATCACTTCTCTAAAAATCAGATCATTCAAGAATATCTCTATGCTGTTCAAGGCTAATAATTCCTGTATGTCTGTTGTTTTATTATTAATATAAAAAATGTACTCATTGCTATCCAAGACGAGCCTTAATTTAACCATAAATATGTTTATATTTTTCTTCCCAGAGTTCTTCTCTTGTTTTTCTAAGTCTCTTAAGAAGTTCTTCTTTAGAAAGCCTTGAAGTGTCAAATCCTTTTCCTTTTTCTTCTTCAAACCACTTTTTAATCAGTTTCGTCTTTTCTATTTGATGCTTATTTAACTCAATTTCATCTTTTATGCCCTCTCTTACTAATTCAGAAAAGTTGCTGTATATTCCTTCTTCTATCAGAACCTTTGATTTATCCACCAAACTTTTTGGCAGGGTTATGTTTATCCTTTGAATTTCCGACATATACACACTCAATACACATCAGTATTTAAACTTTTTTATTGGACTTTTTTTACAAACGATACTTATTTTACAAAGTCTATTTTTGTGAAGATTAAATAATATTTAGTTTTTTAAACCAATAAGCCCAAACTGGTTCTAGTTTTAATTTTTTAATTTCTTGTATAGTATACCAGTTCATTGATTTTGTTTCTCTTTCGTTTCTTTTTGGGATTCCAGAAACTCCACATTCAAACAAGTACCAGTAATGAACTCTTATTCCCTTACTGCAAAAATTCCAGTTTAATTCTTCTTCCAATAATAACTTGTAATCGGTTATTGTTAAATTTGATTCTTCTTTTACTTCTCTTACTAAAGCCTTAAACTTGTTTTCTCCTTTATCTATATGTCCTGCAATTCCTGCAAATCCATATGGAGGATAAGCTCGATCTATTAATAGGAATTTATTATCCTTTTTTATTAAAGCCCCTACAGAATAATGCATGTCTCTTTTATCTTTTGATTTTCCTATCTTTGATTCAGGCATTTTAACTCTTTTTTTAGATCTTTCATCTCAATTATCTTAACTGAATTAAAACACATAACACAAATTCTGTATTTTTTATTTAAACTTTTTTTATCCTCTACAATGCCTATTATTGGCTTGTTTTTTGCATGAGCATAACCTAATTCCCAAGCTGTTCCAGAGGATATTCCTTGCCAATCTAATAAAGCAACCATAAAATCACACCAGTCAATCATGTCTCTATCTTTCTTGAATATTGGTAAAGGGTCCATGCCTTCATCATAAATCCCTGCATCTCTGTGGGGCAAGAAGGTTTCCATTCCTAAATCTTTACATATCTTATCAATTTCTTCTACTTTTGATCTATCCTTAATATCCCAGAGTTTTCCTGCAATATAGACTTTTTTCATGATTATAGGTTTAAAAGCTAATTTTAAAAGTGTTATTATTCATTAAAGGATATGGCAAATAAGTGGAATAGGGATTGCAGGTCATTTAAAGGAGTTTATTCCTGTGATATAATGACTGGGGAGGATTATAGAGACTGCTCTGAATGTGGGTTTTATGATAAAAAGGGCAAGAAAATTCTGATATTAAAGTTAGGAGCTATGGGAGATGTTGTAAGGGGAACTACAATATTAACTTCTTTAAAAGAAAAATATGGCCAGGATTCTCATATAACTTGGGTTATTGAAGAAAGTTCTAAAGAAATTTTGTATAATAATCCTTATGTTGACAGAATATTACCTTATAATAATGAGACTGCTTTAATACTACAACAAGAAAAGTTTGATGTTTTACTAAGTTTAGAAGTTGCTCCTCCTTCTACCCTTATTGCTAATTTGATTGATTCTAAAGAAAAATATGGATTTTATTTTGACAAAGATGGGCATCCTTCTGCTTATAATAAAGGTGCTGCTGGGTATTTAGAAACTGTTTTTTCCAATAAGTTAAGTAAAAATTGTAAAAAAAGTCATCAAGAGATGCTGTTTAATAATGTTGAATTAGAATACCATAAACAAGATTATGTTTTAAGCTTAGAAGATTATGAAAAAGACTATGCTTCTAAAATTATTCATGATAAAAAGATAAAACTTGCAGGCATAAATGTAGGCAGTGGTGGAAGGTGGGTGTCTAAAATGTGGCATCCTGATCTGATTATTGAGTTTATTAAGAAAATTCATAAAGATTATGATGTAATTCTTTTGGGAGGGAAGAGAGAAGAGGATTTATTGAAAAAAATAGAAGATTCTGTTAAGAAAAAAGGCATTTCTACTTTAAAGAATAATCCTGGGAATTCAGTTAGAGAATTCATGGCAGTTATAGATGCTTGTGATTTAATAATTACTGGAGATACTATGGCATTACATTTGGCTATAGGATTAAAAAAGAAGACCATTGCCTTGTTCTTTTGCACTCCTCCTTGGCAAATAGAAGATTATCCTTTTTTGAAAAAAATAATTTCTCCTTTGTTGGATAAATATTATATGGATGACAGGTATATTGAAGATCTTGTTGCCTCTATTTCAACTGATGAGGTTTTAGGAGCGATTAAATTACTATGAGAACTGTTGTTACTGCACTTATTTTGAATCCTGAAAAGAATAAATTTCTTATTGTTAAGAGAAAGAAATCTGATTCTATACATTCTTCTTTATGGGCTTTTCCTGGAGGGAAGGTTGAAGGAGATGAAAAATTAATAGATGCATTAAAGAGGGAGGTAAAAGAAGAAACTAACCTAGAGACTAATGGTGATTTTAAGAAGTTATCTGAATTTGGGTATAAAAAATCTAGTGGGTGCATTACTTTAGGGATTTGTTTTAACTGCACTGCTTTGAGCGAAAATGTTAAAATATCCAAAGAACATGATGATTTTAAGTGGATAAAACCTAAAGAATTTTTAAAATATAATCATATTCCTGGGTTAGAAAAAGAAGTGAAAAAAGTCTTTTCTGGATAATTTTAAATATGTTTCTTATTAAAATCATTTATGGATTTCTCAAATATACTTGATAAGTTTAAAGAAAAGAAAATTCTTGTAATAGGAGATATAATGCTGGACAAGCATATTTACGGCAATGTCTCCAGAATATCTCCTGAAGCGCCTGTCCCTGTTTTGAAAGCTGAGAAAGAGGTTTTTAATCCTGGGGGAGCTGCTAATTTAGCAAGCAATATTGCTTCTTTAGGGTGTAAGGTTTATCTGGCTGGTGTTGTTGGAGATGATGATGTGCAGAAAATTTTGTTTAATGAGCTGCATAAAATGAATATTGACACTTCTTGCATTATAAAGACTAGAAAGCCTACGATTCAGAAAGTAAGAGGATTATCTAAACAACATTTATTCAGAATAGACTATGAAGACAGTTCTAAAATAAATTATGAAGATGAACTGAAATTGCTGAATCTGGTAAAAAATAGAATTCATGATGTTGATGCTGTTATATTGAGTGATTATGCAAAAGGAACCTTGACTGAAAATGTTGTTAAAGAGGCAATTTCATTGTCTAAAAAAAATAGAAAACTGATAACGGCTGATTGTAAGCCTATAAACTTTGATTTTTACAAAAATGTTGATTTGTTAAAACCAAATAAAAAAGAGGCAATTGAAATGACTTTAAAAGAAAATATTGAAGATGCTGGCAAAAAGCTTATGGATATAACGGGGGCTCAGATATTAATAACCAGGGGGGGTGAAGGTATGACATTATTTGAATATGATGGAATTACTAATTTTCCTGCAAAAGCTAAAAATATTTTTGATGTTTCTGGGGCCGGAGATACTGTTTTAGCAACTTTAACTTTAGCTTTGATAAGCGGAGCTAGCCTGAAAGAAGCTGCTGAGCTATCAAATAGTGCTGCTGCAATCGTAATTGAGAAACCAGGAGTTGTTGCAATAACTTTAGATGAATTAAAAAGCAGCTTAATTAGCTCTGTAAAGATAGTTCCAAAAATTTGGGGTGAGGAGCAATGGCTTGTAAATAATGAGAAATATTGTGGAAAAAGGATGTTAATTAAAGAAGGTTATTATTGCTCTTACCATAACCATAAAATAAAAGAAGAAACATTTTATGTTTTAGATGGTGCTTTAGAAGTTATTAAAGAAGGGCAATATCTTATTATAAAAGCAGGTGAAACTTTGCATTTAAAACCTGGTGAATATCATAGTTTTAGAGCTTTAAAAGATACTACTTTTTTTGAATTTTCTACACAACATTTAGATGAGGATAACTATAGATTAACACAGAGCAGTAATGGAAGCCATGAGCAATGGAAGGAAGAAATTGAGAGGGCAATTATAATAAAAAATGAACAGAGCGGTGTTAATTGATAGAGATGGTACAATAAATGTTGATATTGGGTATACCCATAGGATAGAGGACCTAAGATTTGAAGAAAGTGTAATTGAAGGATTAAAGCTATTAATGTTTTCTGGATACAAATTAATAATAGTTACAGGTCAATCTGGAATCGGCAGAGGCATGTATACTGAGCAAGATTATTATAAATTTATGGATGCAATGTATGAACAGTTTAGACTTGAAGGGATTAATATTGATGGAAATTACTTTTGCCCACATCATCCTAAAGAAGGTAAAGGTATGTATAGAATAGATTGTAAATGCAGGAAACCAAAGACAGGGATGCTTGAAGAAGCTGCCAGAGATTTTGGTATTGATTTATTGCAAAGTTGGGTTATTGGAGATAAAACTGATGACATTGAAATGGGGAGAAGAGCTGGATGTAGAACCATTCTAGTTAAAACAGGAAAAAGTGGAAAAGATGGCAACTTTGATGTAAAACCGGAATATGCAGCAAATAATCTTTTGGATGCAGCCCAGTATATTTTAAGAGAGTGATAAATCTACAATAGTAATATTTAAATATGTGTACATAGTATGTGTACATATGACAAGTATTAATATATCTATAAAAAAAGAAGCCTATGATTTTTTGAGCAAGTTAAAAATTAAAAATAAGAGCTTTTCAGATGTTATACTAGAGTTTAAAGATGAGAAAAATGAAAGGAGTGGAAAGTCTCTTTTGAGATTCGCAGGCTGTCTTAAAGATTTAGATATTAATTGGGGAGAAAAGGAGAAGAGAATGAAAGAGTTTAGAGATTCTTTTGATAAAAGGATAAAGGAAACCTCTGAATATATGGAGAGATCTAGAAAATGATGGGGTTAGATACAACAGCTCTAATTGATTTATTTAAGGACAGTAAAGGCATAAAAGATGTGTTGGCTAATATTAATGAGGAGGCTGTTTTAAATCATATTTTGTATTTAGAATTAATGTTTGGATTAACTTTTAAGAATTTAGAACATAAGGATGAAGAAAAATTTTATGACGCTCTTTTTAATTCTTATGCTGTTTTGAATTTAGATTTTAACTCAAGTAAAAAATCTTCTGAAATTTTGAATGATTTAAAAAAATCAGGCAAAACTATTGGTTTGTTTGACTGTACTATTGCAGGAATTTATTTAGCTAACGGCATTAACAAAATTTTAACTAGAAATAAAAAACATTTTGAAAACATAAAGGGGTTAACTGTGATAAGCTATTAAATACCAAATCCTTTTAAAAGTTAGTTTCTTAAAATTTTTATGTCTTTCACTGAAAAAGCAAAAGGGTGGCTTAAAGATAAATATAATTTGTTATTTTTAGCAATATTGTTATTTGCTTTTATTTTAAGAATAAAATATTTTGATATTAATTCTTTATCCTTATGGTGGGATGAGGCTACATATTTAGCTGCTGGAAGATATTGGGCTTTTGGCGAGACCTTATGGACTGTTGAAGCTGCAAGACCTCCATTTTTTATGCTGTTAATTGCTTTGTTCTTTAAACTGGGATTTAATGAATTGTTAATTAGATTTTTCACTGTTGTAGTGCCTTCTTTGTTTATTGTTTTTTTTACATATTTACTAGGAAAGGAATTTTATGATAAAAAAGCGGGATTAATTGCTGCTTTATTAGCTACAGTTTCATGGATGTTTTTGGTTAATATCGCAAGAGCACATTCTGATTTATTGGCTGTAGCTTTAGGATTAGCTGCAATTTACTTTTTCTGGAAGGGATATGTTAATGTTGAAAAGAAAAATACTTTTTACTTGTTTTTATGTGGGTTATTTTTAGGACTAGGTTTTATGACAAGATTATCTAACTTAATTGTTATAGGGATTATAGGACTATATTTAGTTATTACTGAACAATATAAATTTCTTAAACATAAACAAGTGTGGTATGCTGGATTATTTTTGATATTGGCAGTTTTACCCTATGTTATCTGGGGAAAATTACATTATGGAAGCTATTTACCATGGCTAGGGCAATATGGTGCTGGAGCTGAAGCTGCTGCTATAAAACCTTTGGCGTGGAATGTATTTTCTGTGATTAAAATATATTTATCACCTCAGTTATTTTTTGGTGCTGGTCTTGATTACATATTTTACATCTTATTTTTTGTTGGTTTGATTATTAGCTTGAAATTTCTTTTAGGAATTGATTTGGTTGTTAAAAATAAAAGCAAAGAATTGAATGCTGATTTAATGACTGTTTTGATGATTGCTGCTACTATCATGTTTTTTGTTGTTATTCAAAGAGATATAGGAGATCCGAGATGGCAGATGTTTGCTGCTCCTGCAATATTTTTGATTGTTGCTAGAGGAATTATTTGGATTTATGATATTTTCAAGAAACATTCATCAATTGCTGTTGCTACTGTTTTAGGAATTTTATTGTTTGTTGGAAGTGTTTCTCAGATTACACAAGCTAGTGCTATCTTAAATGGTCAGAAAAATGATCAGGCTGGAATTAAAAGTGGAGCTGAATGGATTAGAGCTAATAGTGCTAAAGGACAATGGGTTTTGAGCAATAACATTCATGCTGAGATGACTTATTGGGCTGATAGACCTACAAGAGGATTTGGCCTTTATGATAATGGTACTTTTGAAGTGATTGATGAGTTAAAACCTGCATACCTTGTTGTTACAGGATACTTTCAATCTTTACCTTGGACTTATGAATATCCTGGAAAATATCCTGAGAGATTTGAACCTGCTGCAGCTTTTGATGCTGAAGGAAAACCTGTTACTAGTGAGAACCAGAGACCGATAATTGTTATTTATAGAATTAAGTATTAAAAAAGAAAAAATGGGTTTTATCCCATGACGAATTTCCCAGTTTCTAGATGTATTATATAAAGTTCTACAGGATATCTGTGCATATCTAAAAATTCTTTTGGTAACTGACTTATGCTGAAGAACCCTAGTTCTAAGCCTTCTCTTTCTGCATCCCTCCTTAAATTGGGTTCTCCTTCATATGCACGAACTCTGTAGAGGTTATCTCTTCCTACTATCCTGTCTCCATTGGGATAAGTATGAGTACATCTATCTAATCTGCTTGTTCTAGCAATCATCTCTAGGTCTGTGATATTTATTCCTGCTTCTTCTCTTGCTTCCCTTATGAAAGCTGTAGCTTCATCCGAGTCATCTGCATTTACAAATCCTGAGGGTAAACCCCACACACCACTATCTCCTCTACGCTGCAGTAATATTCTTCCAGGATTATACCTAGAACCCAGTCTTTCAGGAATTATACCCCTAACACCACTGTTTGGCATTAATGTTCCGGAGCCATATCCCTTAAACCTCATGATGTTATGAGTAGCTAACTTAGCTGGATCTACTCCTAGAGCCGGCAACGCTAATCTATCCAATTTATCTCTGAATGCATAAATTGCCATTAGATATTCTCTTGGACTAATTTTTCCTTTTTCAGCTAAAACAGACTGAAATTCAGCGTATAATCCTGCTACTTGTGTTTCAAACATTTTTTATTCCTCCTTAAGTATTCCTCTTTGTTTTAAATCCCGGCTAAGTTGCTCTGGATATCTATATAACAAAGTCTGCCATCCATGTCTTTCTGCCATCCTGTTGTTTTCAGGATTATCGTCTATTAATAATATATCTGAAGGAGATCTCCTTACTTGTTGAGCTACATAAGGGAATAGACTTTCATCATCCTTTATCATACCAATTTGACAAGATCTGAACACTATGTCCGAATAGTAGTCCAATCTAATCAGTCCTTGAGGTCCTTCTACTCTTTCAACCTGCCATACATTACAATCTGTTAAAAATCCTAAATCTTCTCTTGGGAGAGTTTCTCTTAGTCTTTCCAAGATATCTACTACTTCTAAGTTTACCCCGTATAAATGTTTTTGAAATGCTTCTTTAGCTTGGTCAAAAGTAACATTTATTCTGGGGTCTAACCTTGAATAAAATCGTTCTGGACTTAACTTCCCTCTAGCGAAATCTAAGGAATCGTCATCAAAGAAAAATCTTACTGCATCTTTTCTTGCACCATATGCCTGTAACCTTCTATATGTTATTGCGTGTTCACATTCTACTACTACGTTTCCTATATCAAATAATAACATAACCATAAACATTAATTCTTAGAAAAACTTTTAAAACTAACCTACAACAACTTTGCCAGTCTTTAGGTGCTCTTTATATTGTTTTAAAGGAATTTTATGGAAATCTAGAAAATTTTTTGGCATCTTACTTATATGAAAAAATTTTAAGTTTAGACCTTCGCCAACTTTGTCTAATTTTATTTCTCCTGTGTAACCTGTTATTTCAAACATATCATCGTAAGCTCTTATCTTATCTCCATTTGGGTAAGTAAAACGAGAATACTCCCTGCTTGTAGTTTTTGCGATTAGATCATATTCCAACACTTTTAATCCAGTTTCTTCAAAAACTTCTCTTTTGAGAGCATTCTCTACTGATTTTTCTCCTACTTCCACCATACCAGAGGGGATACCCCAAGCTTTTACATCTGATCTTAACTGAAGTAATATTCTGTTTCTGTCATATAGCCCTTTGGCTGTTTTATAAGGTATTATCGCTCTTATCCCGATTGTCATTATTTCATTTTGGCCAAAGCCTCTAAACCTTTCTATTAAAAAAGATGGCACCATTTTAGAAAAAGTGGGAAAGTATACTGGTATTAACAACCTATCTAATTCTTCTACAAGGGATCTTATTTCTGTATAGTATTCTCGCAAATCTAGTTCTTTATTTTTTAACTTATTTTCTAAGTTCCTTATTCTTTCTTGAATCTTTAACTCATCTGATTTATAATATTTCATGTTTTTATCATTGCAATAAGATACTTAAAACTAACTAAGCCAAATCTTCTTCATCCTTAATAAACACAGAACTAACTTTTTGGCTAACTAAATTTTTAACTATTTTAGCGCTATATCTCATTTCTTCAATTGATTTATTTTTAGGTAAAATTGTGTTCATAATAAATCTTGGGCTAGTTAATGATCTAATTTTATGCTGCATGAATTCTGCATAAGCCTGTCTTTGAATTTCTTGCAGTTGATTGCCTGTAAAATAATGAGTTCTATATTGAGATGCACCTAAACTGCTTGACTCTTTTATTCCTTCATCTAATAATCCTTCTTTTTCAAATCTTTCATACAAAGGAGTTCCGGCATAAGGCTGGGCTACATAAAATTGCGCGAAGTCTAGACCTGAAGTTTTAGCAAATTCGATTGTGTCTCTAATATGTTTTTTTGTTTCATGAGGGAAGCCAATTAAAAATGTAGAGCAAGTCCAAATTCCTAGTTTATGACAAGTTGCTATTATTTTTTTGGCATACTTTAAATTAATAGGCTTGTCTATATATTTTAATGTATCTTCGTTTCCAGATTCAATGCCAAAAATAGCCAAGTAATAACCTGCTTTTTTCATTAAAGCTAGAATTTCTTCATTTAAAGTCCAGATAGCGATTCCATTAGGGGTGTACCATTTAATATCTAATTTTCTTTTTATTATTTCTTCGCAGATTTCTTTAATTCTTTTTCCAGATACTGCTAGGTTATCGTCTTGAATTCTGAATTGTGTTACATTATAATTTTTGACTACGTGCTCTATTTCATCCACTACATTTTTAGGAGATCTTGAGCGCCAAACTCTCCCCCACACGGTAAATATTGAGCAAAAAGAACAATGTTGAGGACAGCCCCTGCTTGTTATAATATCTGTGCTTCTTCCTCGCATAGCCCATAAAGAACTGTCTGGATGATTGATATAGCGCTCCATTGGAAGTAAATGTCTAGCTGGAAAAGGCAATTCATCTAAGTTTTTAATAAATTCTCTTGGCTTGTTTTTTATTGGACCTTCTTTGCCCCTGATAATTGTTCCTTCTATTTCTGTTAAAGGCTCTTTGTTTTCGTATTTTGAAACTACTTCATTAAACGTAAATTCACCTTCTCCGTAAACTATTAAATCAACATTAGTGTTTTTGAATACTGATGAAGGTTTAGCTGAAGAATGAGCCCCCCCAAAGACAACTAAGCAATTTGGATTAACTTTTTTAGCTAAATTTGCTATTTCAAAAGCATCTTGTTCATAAGCTGTGTAACCACAATTGATACCTACAACATCTGGTTTAATGTCAATCATTCTTTTTTCAATTTCTGGATAGTCTAAGCCAACATGATATATGTTTTTACCTATTTTTTTAACTTGATCATAATGCGCTAGAGCATCTATAATCCTGACAAAGAAACCATTTTTTGCTAAATAAGCTGCTAAATAAGCTGCTCCTAAAGGAATTTTAACATTCCTAATACCAGCCCTTAAATCTCCCCTTAAAGGAGGGATAACAAAGAGTACTCTTGTCTTTTTGTCCATTTTAATGTATTTAATTTAGTCATATATAAGTTTTCTGAATTTCTATCTCAATTTCTGAAATTCTTCCCTGCTTAGCTTTATTTGTTTTAAAATTTCATTCAACAACCCAATCCCAATTTCTTCATTCCCATGCACTGGTACAACGGTCCTTCTACCATCTGGATGCTTAAACCTGACATGGCTTCCTTTCCCATAAATTCTTTCAAAACCGAGTTTTTCTAAAATTTTGCATAATTTTTTTCCAGAAATAGGAACAAGTCTTGTCATCTTTCAACTTGCACTTGCTGAACTCCGACAAACCTCATAGGCTCAATATTCTCTTTATCAGCTTCTAAACAAACCTCAATAGCTTCTTTTATCCTATCTAAAACTTGTGCCACAGTCTTCCCCTGGGTATAGCAGCCTTGAATATCTGGCACAGTTGCCACATACCATCCATCTTCATCCTGCTCTATTAGAACAGTAAAATTATATACTTGCTTTTCCATATTGAAATATTCTGGAATTATATTTATATACCTTTCGGCAAACTTGAACTCATTTAAGTTTTCTGAATTTATCCAAAACCCATACCTTTCCATAAATTAAAGTTATTAAGAAAACTGAAGGAGCGTGCAATAACCATGCTGATTCTTTTGTTTTAAAATAATTGTTAATTGAAACTATGAAATTGGGTATAATAGTTAAGGATTTTATTAAGAAACTAAAAAATATTTTGTATTCTCTCTTTGTTCTTGGAGTCCAGGAATATTTTCTATCTTCTATATTCTTAGCTCTTTGATGAGTTGCCCAGTAATTTCTTTTTTTCAAAAAATTATAAAAAGAATCAATTGCTAAATGATGAGTATAAGCATTTTTTGGTATTGCAATTTTATAATTTTTTTCTGCAAAAGCATAAATCATTTCAACATCCTGGGTATAGCTGTTAATTTTATTCAAGGCTTCTTTCCTTACTATAAAACAGTTTCCACCAGTGCACAAACAATTATCTGTTTTTAATTTATAGCTAAAATAATCCCCTTCATCTTTTAATTTTATTTTATTTAAAGCCATCCTTCCTTCTATTGACCTATAAATAGCAAAGGAGTCTGTTCCGACTAAGCTTAGATACCTGTTTGTGATGTTGTCTTCTTTTTTTACTAATAATTTGCAAGCAACTCCGACTATGTTTTTATCTTTGAAAGGCTTAATCATCTCTTTTAACCAAGAATTTCCCTGCAATTCATTATCCTGGTCTACAAATGCAATTAATTCATTTTTAGCTCTTTGAACTGCTTGAGATTTTCCCATGCCTTTTCCTTCAGGGAATCTTTCTTTGTTATGCAATAATCTAACAGGATACTCTTTTAGTAATTCTAATGTGCCATCAGTACTCCCTCCATCTATTGTAATGACTTCTATCATTTCTTTTGGATAATCCTGAGAGAAAATGCTATCTAGGCATCTTTTAACCAGTACTTTATTGTTATACGTTGGTACTATGAAGCTCATTGATGGCAATTTCATAATTTTATAAAGAAAAAAAGGGTTTTAAGGTTAGCGTTATAAGGTCTCTATTTCTTTTATAATATTTTTCCTCAATTTATATGTATTAGCCCATTTTGCATACGCCTGCCAACCCTGAAAAACTGCAAATAGTTTATCCTTAGAGACTTCTTTACCTTTATACTTTTTAACAATTAAATCCATTTTTCTAATATTTCTCTTCCTTAACAACCTGTAATTGTAGAAATTTCTAAATCCGACAAAATCCACCCCCCTCGAGATAGAAGATATTTTGGACTTGTCTGGGTGTAATTCTAACTTTAAATCTTTTTTAAGAAATTTATTTATTTCTTGCTTCCATATTTTCAATTGTTTTTTTGAAGGGTGTAAAATTACAAAGTCATCTACGTACCTTATATAGTATTTCGCCTTTAATTTATGTTTTACAAACCTGTCAAGCTCATTGAGGTAAATGTTGGCGAAAAACTGAGAGGTTAAATTGCCAAGAGGCATACCTTGATTGACATCGCCCCCCCCCATTCATAGTTGTTTAATATTTTATTTATAAGCCAAATAGTCTTTTCGCACTTTATTTTTCTTTTTATTATTTTTAATAGAATATTATGATTAACTGTTTGGAAATAATGCTTGATGTCTGCTTTTAGATAGAATGCTTCTGATTTTAAATTATTAGTTACTTTTCTTTTAAATTTATCAACTCTCTTTAGTGCGAATAAACTTCCCTTACCTTTCCTGTTGGCGCATGAATCATATATAAAATTTTTATCAAACATTGGCTCTATAGTTCT
Organism: Candidatus Woesearchaeota archaeon; assembly: GCA_964361505.1. Classification (GTDB taxonomy): domain Archaea; phylum Nanobdellota; class Nanobdellia; order SCGC-AAA011-G17; family GW2011-AR20; genus JACQNJ01. The sequence goes on from CAYIAV010000016.1 coordinate 12,988, forward strand.
CACAAGAGCATGATGCATTACCCTATCCCTAAATGAAGATTTTGATATTTTTCTTGTTTTTGGATCTCTCAAGATAAATGTTTTTAGCGGTTCAGGTGAATAATTCTGGGATTTTAATTCCAGATGGAGTGATAAAAGATTTTTTATTAAATTTTTCTCAAATCTTTTAACGTAGTACTTCTTTGTTTTTCCTTTTCTTGCATTTTTAAAAGCATAGAACAAGTTATGCATATAGTAAATTTCTTTATAGGTCTCCATTTTTAAAAGTCCTGACGAAGAGCTATTTCACGAACCAAGTTGTTGTAGTTCAAGTTCCTGTTGTTGCCATTGAGACCAGACCTGTTATCGACCCTATGAAACCACAGGACGCTTCTAGCCAATTTATCTTATCCCACTGAGGAATCACGCATGATGCCTCTGTATTTTATGACTTAAAATAAATTCAAATAATGTGCTGATAAATTGACGTGTAGCCCTAGATACACTTCATTGAAAAAATCTCTGTGCAGTCAGGACAAAAAACGGTAGGTATTATTATTTAAAAGAATTATTGTCTTAAAGAAGATAATAACATACCTTCAAGTCCTGTAAGATTTCTTTCTTTTAGAACTCTTTGAATATCTTGTAATGTATATGCTTCGGGGGGATGAACTTCAAAATTTTTTACGGTGGCTTCGCCACCCTGACGTACCCCACGAACCAAGTTGCCGTAGACCAAGTT
>CAYIAV010000017.1:0-12937 GCA_964361505.1 Candidatus Woesearchaeota archaeon
CCTATTGGTAACCAATAAAGGTAACCTTTATATATCTTTTTATTTAATAACCATGATATGAAAGAGATAGAAAACAAAATCTTAGAGGTGATTAAAGGCATAAAAGATAAAATTTCTACAAAAGAAATAACAGAAAAAATTAAGTTAGAACGTCATACATTAGTAAAATATCTCGATGTCTTAAAATCTAAAGGATTAATAGAATGCCAAACACTAGGCAGAACTAATTTATGGTACTTAGCAAGATCACCGGTAATATCAACAATAAAAGAAAACTCCCAAATAAAAGAGGTTCTAAATGCTTTTGATGACGGCATAGCTATCTTAGACAAAAATAACAAGGTCATATGGGCTAATGATGCAGTAAGGAACAAGGGATTACATTGCTATGAAACATACAGTGAAGAAAGCTGTAAAGATTGTCCAGCTGTAAAAACATTCAAAACAGGAAAAAAGCACAGGGCTATTAACACATATACTAACAATGGTAAAAAAGTTTCTTACGAATTAATAACCTCTCCTATAAAAGACAACAAGCAAAAAACAATTGCAGTGATGGAAATAAGCAGAAAAATAAAAATGAGGTAAATGAAATGAAAGAGCAAATTCTGGAAATAAACAGGGAACTGTATGACCATATGAATCCAGAGAGATCAGTATTAAAATCAAAACCAGGAATAAGTGAAGAAACAGTATTGTTAATATCAAAAGATAAAAATGAGCCTGAATGGATGTTAAATAAAAGATTGCAGGCATTAAAAATATTTCAAAACATGAAAACTCCAACATGGGGCCCGGATTTATCTAAATTAAACCTTAATGAAATTACATATTACACTAAAGTTGATGAAAGATCTCATGCTACATCCTGGGATGAAGTCCCTGAAGATATTAAACGAACATTTGAAAAGCTTGGCATTCCAGAAGTTGAAAGAAAAGCTCTAGCTGGAGCAGGAGCCCAATATGATTCTATGAATGCTTATCATTCCTTAAAAAAAGAATGGGAAGAAAAAGGAGTTATATTTGAAGATTGTGATACAGCATTAAAAAAATATTCAGAACTTGTAAAAGAATATTTCATGACAAGATGCGTTCCAATAGGGGATCATAAATTTGCAGCTCTTCATGCAGCAGTTTGGTCAGGAGGAACTTTCATTTACGTTCCTAAAGGAGTTAAAGTAACTGTACCATTACAAGCTTATTTCAGAATTAATGCAGGAGGCTCAGGACAATTTGAGCATACATTAATTATTGCAGATGAAGGTTCAGAAGTTTCATACATTGAAGGTTGTTTTACAAAAGGAAATAAAGTAACAACAAATCCAGATTATAAACCGATTGAAGAAATAAAAGAAGGACAAAGAGTATTAACACACAATGGAGAATATAAAAAAGTAAAAAAAATTTATAAAATGCCTTATTCTGGAGCAATAAAGACAATTAAATTCTATGGGGACTCGACAAATGAAATAGAAGTTACTGAAGACCATCCATTTTTATATGTAGATAGAGCAAGAAAGAACGAAAGAAATAAAGTATATGAACCAAGATGGAACTTACCGAGATTCTTTAAGAAAGGAGATTATCTTGCTATACCCATAAACAAAACAGTAATTTCTAAAGATTATCATGAAGTAGAAATAAAAGAATGGGTTGGAAAAAGACAAGGGTATAAAATTGTTAAAAGAAAAATCCCATCAACAAAAGAATTTTTCAAATTGGCAGGTTATTATTTAGCGGAAGGAAGTATTTCAGGCGGACATTACCTAAACTTTGCATTCTCAAGTAAAGAAAGAGAACTAATTGACGAGGTTAAGAATTTATTAAAAAAGACATTTAAAATTGAGAAAGTTCTAGAAATGCACCATAAAAAAAACAATGGCACAAATTTGGTTGTTTGCTCTACGGAACTTTGCAGGATATTTGAGGTCTTTGGAAAAAGAGCAAATAAAAAAAATATTCCCCAATGGATGGTGTTAGAGGATCCAGAAAAACAAAAATACCTAATAGGGGCGTACTTCAAAGGAGACGGAAATTACTACAATAAACCTTGCAAATCAGGCATTAAAGAAGTTATAAGAATAAACTCCGTTTCTGAAAAGTTAATGAGACAATGTAGGGATATATTACTAAGATTAGGAATAGTATCTTTCATAAATGCAAGAAACAGGCAGAAAAATAATAGACAAACTATGTACACTGTTGGCGTTACTGGAGGATATATGTCAAAATTTGGAAAAATGGTCGGAATAAAAGTACCTAAAAAATTAAATGAAAAAAACAGAGCTAGTATGTTCGGAATAAATAAAGACTTTGCATTCTTCCCTATACATGAAATAACTTCAAGAGAAGTAAAAGATGAAATAGTGTATAATCTCTCTGTTGAAGATAATGAAACTTACTGTGTTGCAGGAGCAGCAGCCCATAATTGCTCAGCCCCCCAATATAATAAAAATAATATTCACGCAGGTTGTGTAGAAATTTATGTTAAAAAAGGAGCAAGAGTTAGATATTCTTCAATTGAAAACTGGTCTAAAAATACTTATAATCTTAATACAAAAAGAGCAATTGTAGAAGAAGATGGAATTATGGAATGGATTAACGGAAATTTAGGATCGGGTCATACAATGCTTTATCCTTCTTCATTACTAGTAGGAAAAAGAGCAAGAACCGAAATGATTGGCATAGCATTTGCAGGTAATGGTCAAAATCAAGATACAGGCTCAAAAGTAATTCATCTAGCTCCAGATACATCTTCAACAATTGTAGCAAAATCAATTTCAAAAGACGGGGGAATAACAACATACAGAGGCTTAGTTAAAATTAACAAGGGAGCAACAAATGCAAAATCAAACGTCGAATGTGATGCTTTAATGGTTGATAACATCTCAAGATCAGATACAATACCATACATTCAGATTTTAGAAAATAAATCAGAGATTGGTCACGAAGCAAGAACAGGAAAAATCTCCCAGGAAAAAATATTTTATTTGATGTCTCGTGGCTTATCTGAAGAAGAAGCTAAGAAAATGATAGTATCAGGATTTATAGAGCCGATAACAAAAAAACTTCCAGGAGAATATGCAATTGAACTTAACAGGTTAATAGAATTAGAGATGGAGGGTTCTCTAGGATGAGTGATAAAAATGGCAGTAACTCAGGAAACTATAAGGCAATTGTATAATGAGCCGGAATTCTTTCAAAATAAAAGATTAAAAGCATTTGAAATATTCAGAACTCTTCCTAAACTAAGTTTCAGGCACGGTATAAATATAGTGATAAGCCCGGAAAATTTAAACATAGATGAAATACATCATAATGAATCAATAAAATCATTAAATGCTAGGGGAGAGAACGTAGAAATATTAAGTTTGCATGAGGCTTATGAAAAATACCCGGAATTAATAGAAAATAATTTCTCATCTTTAATCTTAGAAGAAGACAAAATAACAGCATTGCATCTAACTTTATGGAACAAGGGCCTTTTTATAAAAATACCAAAGAACACTGAACTTAAGGATACAATAGAAATCTCAACTTTAATGAATTCAAAAAGGCAGTTTGAATACATCTTAATCATAGCAGAAGACAATACAAAAGCTGCAATATTAGAAACTGTAAGATCGTCAGTGGAAGAAGGCTACAGAAGCAGCATTGTAGAGATTATAGTAGGAGATAACTCTAATATCCAGTATGGTTCACTCCAGTCAATCGGAAAAAACTGCCATAATTTCACAATTAACAGGTCAAGAATAGGAAGAGATTCATATATGGAATGGTTCTCAGGTACTTTTGGGAGTAAATTTACAAGAATGGAATCAACAACAATATTAGAAGGAAAAGGCTCATCAACAAAAAATCTAGGAGCATTCTTTGCTTCAGAAAATCAGCAGTTTGATATTTTCACATCAGCAATACATGCAGCTCCTAATACTACAAGTGATATGCTTGTAAAAGGAGCAGCTCAGGGCAAAGCTAAATCATTATACAGAGGATTAATAGACATAAAAGAAAATGCCCCGGGAAGTAATGGTTATCAGAAACAAGACACATTATTATTAAATGAAGGAGTAGAAGCAGATGCAATTCCTAAACTGTTAATAGGAAATAATGAAGTTTCCTGCACTCATGGAGCCACAATAGGCCAGATAGACAAAAACAAAATATTTTACTTAATGTCAAGAGGTTTAACAAAAAAAGAAGCAGAGCAGGAAATGGTAAAAGGATTTTTTACTCCATTACTGGAAAAAATATCTAATGAAGAAATAAAGCGATATATTAAATCCATAGTTGAGGAAAGATTAAAATGAAACAATTATTAGATTTAAAAAAGGACTTTCCAATTTTAAATGAAAAAGTAAATGGAAAACCATTAGTTTACCTAGATAATAGTGCAACATCTCAAAAACCTCAAGAAGTAATAAACTCCATAACAGAATATTACACAAAATACAACTCAAATGTTCACAGGGCAGTTCACACATTAGGAGAAAAAGCTACATTAAAATATGAAGAAGCTCATGAAAAGGTTGCTAACTTCATAAACGCTTCAAAAGAAGAAGTAATCTTCACAAGAAACACAACAGAATCAATTAATCTATTGGCTCATTCTTTGCAGATAAGCAAGTCAGACAATATAGTTATAACAGACATGGAGCACCACTCAAATTTAATACCTTGGCAGCAGATTTGCAAAAAAACAGGCGCAGAACTAAGATTTATCCCAATAGATAAAGAAGGTAAGTTAAATCTTAAACAAATACCAATAGACAACAATACAAAAGTTGTTTCAGTAGTTCATATATCTAATGTTCTCGGAATTATTAACCCGGTAAAAGAGCTGGCAAAACTAGCTCATCAGTATGGTGCTTTATTTATAGTAGATGCAGCACAGTCAGTTCCACATATAAAAGTAGATGTAAAAGATTTAGATGCAGATTTCATGGCCTTTTCAGGGCATAAGATGCTAGCTCCAACAGGAATAGGAGTTTTGTACGGCAAAAAAAGATTGCTACAAAAATTACCTCCTTTCTTAACAGGAGGAGGAATGATAAGCAATGTTACAAAAGATGCTTCAAAATGGGCAGACATTCCAAATAAATTTGAAGCAGGAACCCCAAATGTTTCAGGAGCTATTGCTCTGGGCGTTGCAGTAGATTATTTGCAAAACATCGGAATGGATGAAATAAACAAGAATGTAAAAGAATTAGTCTCATATTTAATGAAAAGACTGTTAGAGTTAAACAATATTTCAATATACGGTCCGGAAAATGGAGACAGGACAGCTTTGGTTTCTTTTAACCTGTTAAATATTCATCCTCATGATGTAGCTGAAATTTTGGATAAGGAGGGGATAGCAATCAGGGCAGGGCATATGTGTGCTAAGCCGTTGATGGATATTTTGGGAGTTAATGCAGTATGCAGGGCATCTCCTTATTTCTACAACACAAAAGAAGACATAGACCATTTGATAGAATCATTAAAAAAAGTTCAAGAGGTATTCAAATGATAGATCTGTACCAGGAAGAATTATTAGAGCATTACAAATCTCCTAAGAACTCAGGTATTTTGGAAAATCCTACTGTTAAGTTTCATGATACAAACCCTTTATGCGGAGATGAAGTGACAGTCACAGCAAAAATAAAAAATAACATTGTAAAAAATTTAAAATTTGAATCAAGAGGCTGTGCAATTAGTGTTGCTTCAGCTTCAAAATTATCAGAGCAGATAAAGGGAAAATCAGTTGAAGAAGTATTAAAATTAGACAATAAGTTTGTTTTGGACTTAATAGTGGTTCCAATTTCTGCAATGAGGCTTAAATGCGCTTTATTATCTTTAAAGGCAATTCAAAAAGCGATAATTCAGAGTGAGGACAAATAAAATGGCAGACCTGGAAATAAAAAATTTGCACGTTAATATAAACGGAAATGAAATACTTAAAGGAATAAATTTGGAAGTTAATAAAGGAGAGATAATAGCTTTGATGGGCCCAAATGGAAGCGGAAAATCGACCTTGGCAAATATATTAATGGGAAATCCAGATTATGAAATAACAAAAGGAAAAATAATTTTTAAAGCAAATGACATCACAAATATGCACGCAACAGAAAGAGCCAAACAACCATTATTTTTGTCTTACCAGAATCAATCTGAAATTCCTGGAGTCTCAGTTGCTAATTTCTTAAGAACAGCATTAAATGCAAGAAGAAAAGAAAAAATTTCAGTATTGGATTTTAAAAAATTATTAGAAGAAAAAATGCTTTTATTGAACATGAAAGAATCTTTTGCTGGCCGTTATTTAAATGAAGGTTTTTCTGGTGGGGAAAAAAAGAAAAATGAAATATTGCAAATGGCAGTTCTTGAACCAGAAATTGCAATATTGGATGAAACAGATAGTGGAACTGATGTGGACGCATTAAAAATAATCTCAAATGGAATTAATACTCTAAAAAATAAAACAGGTATGGGCGTTATATTGATTACTCACTATAGCAGGATTCTTCAATATCTAAATCCAGACAGAGTTATTGTCATAATAGATGGAAGAATAGCAAAAGAAGGTTCCAGCAATCTAGCTAATGAAATAGAAGCAGAAGGCTATGGCAAACATATAGAGACTTACGCATAAAAAAGCATAAATACCATTACAAAAAAGCTTATATATAACTAGCTATATGGTAACTATAGGTAATGTATAATGAATACAACAACAATACAGTTAGATAAGTCGATTGTCAATTCACTAAAACAAGCACGGGAATACCCCAGGCAGCCATATAATGATTTAATAAAGAATATGCTCCATGTATTCAAAAACGTAAAAAATAAAAATCAATATGACGAGTTTCTCCATAAAATTCAACAGGCAAAGATGAAAGAGTTGTGGGATAATAAGGAAGATGAGGCATGGGAACGTGCTTAAGCCCGGAGATGTAGTTCTTGCAAGATTGCAATTTACAGATACTTTCGAAATTAAAACTAGACCTGCCGTGATTTTATTTGAAGAATTAGACAACTTTATTGTTGCGGGAATTACAAGTAACACTAGCATGAAAGGAATTCCAATAACTAAAAAAGAAGGGGCAATAAAGGATAGCGTTATAAAACTAAACTACATATTTACAGTATCTAAGGTTATGATTGAGAAATCGTTATTTTCCTTATCTAAAGAGAAAAAGAAGCTTATTTTTAACGAGTTAATTAAGAAGTTAAAGGAGTTGTCTTAAAAAATGTCTTAAAAACAATCGACTTTAAAAACTAAAATTTCTTATAAATCAAGAGCTTAAAATGTCATTAATAACAAAAGAAACAACAATTGGAGAAGCCTTGCAAATCTATACTGGCTCAGCAGATATTATGTTAAATTACGGTTTACACTGCATAGGTTGTCATGTTAATCCATATGAAAGCATAGAAGATGGGGCTAAATCTCACGGTATGGATGATTCAACAATAAATAAAATAATTAGTGACATAAACAAAGCAATAGGATTAAAAGATACTGTTAATAAATCAGAACATACAGAAATGCTAAAAGTTACATCAAACGCAGCTAAAAAAATTAAAGAACTGTTAAAAGCAGAAAACAAGCTAGATTATGCATTAAAGGTAAAAGTAATTCCTGGTGGCTGTTCGGGCTATTCTTATGATTTAGCTTTTGTAAAATCTCCAGCTGCTAAAGATGAGGTAATTATTCAAGATGGAGCCAAGGTTATAGTAGATGCAAATAGCAAGCAAATGTTAAATGGTGTTGAACTAGATTTTGTAGATTCATTAAAAGAATCAGGATTCAAGTTTAAAAATCCAAATGCAAAATCAACATGCGGCTGTGGTGAGTCTTTTAGTTAATTTCTAATTTTATACAAAATATTTGCAAAAAAGTCCCCATTAAGTTCCATGTAAAATAGATTTATAAACAATAACCTTTTATAAGCTATATGGACAAGCTTCGTTTCGGAACAGCGGGTATTCCAACTTGCACTAAAGGGGGCACAATCCAGGGAATTAAGGATGTTAGAAAATTAAATTTAGACTCTCTTGAATTAGAATTTGTAAGGTCAATTAATATAACAAAAGAGAAGGCTCCTGAAGTAAATAAAATAGCAAAAGAAAAAGACATTGTCTTAACGTGCCATGCTCCTTATTTTATCAACTTAAATTCTGATAACCCAAAAACATTTCATGCTAGTATTTCTTACATAGCAAATTCTGCAAAAATAACCTCTTTATGTGGAGGCTATTCTGTCTGTTTTCATGCTGGTTATTACATGAAACAAGATTCTAAAACAACGTATACAAATATAAAAGAAGGAATAAGAAAAATATTGAAAGAAATTGAAGGTCATAAAATATGGATAAGACCAGAAATCTCAGGGAAAAAATCACAATTTGGAGATTTAAAAGAAGTAATTAAATTATCTCAGGATTTTGATCAAGTAATGCCTTGTATAGATTTTTCTCATTTATACGCTAGAACCATAGGAGAAAATAATACTTACATCGAGTTTAAATCAATTTTAGTAGAAATGGAAAAAGCTTTAGGAAAAAAAGCATTAAATGATATGCACATTCACGTAGCAGGAATTGAATTTGGGGAAAAAGGAGAGAAAAATCATGTAATATTGCAAGAATCAAAATTTAATTATAAAGATTTATTAAAAACATTAAAAGAATTTAAATGTAAAGGTATAGTAACTTGTGAGTCTCCTAACATTGAAAAAGATGCTTTGTTATTACAGAAGATATATATCTCTATTTAAGATTAGTCAAGATAGTACTATATAATAAAGGAAAATATTTATGAAATTAAAAAATTTGGTTGAAGCTCAGCAATTGGATGTTGATACAATCTTCTTACTTTTTTCTATGGCGGATAAATTCAAAAAATCAGTAAAAAAACCTCTAACTAAAAAAATTTTAACCACTTTATTCTATGAACCAAGCACAAGGACAAGATTAAGTTTCGAGTCTGCAATGTTAAGGCTAGGAGGAAATGTCATTAGTACAGAAAATGCAAAAGAATTTTCTTCTGCTGTAAAAGGAGAATCTTTAGAAGATACTATAAGGGTAGTTTCAAAATATACCGACATTATTATATTAAGACATTATACAGGTGGTTCAGCAGAAATAGCAGCTTCTGTAAGCACAATACCTGTAATAAACGCAGGAGATGGAATGGAGCAACATCCTACACAAGCTTTATTGGATATTTACACAATATGGAATGAAATTGGAAGGTTAAACAACATCAAAATTGCTATGGTCGGAGATTTGAGATACGGAAGAACTGTCAGATCTTTATGTTATTTGCTTGGAAAATTTGAAGGCATAGAAATAATCTTCATATCTCCAAAGCATCTCTCAATTAAAGATGACATAAAGGATTATCTAAAGAGGCATAAAGTTGTGTTCAGGGAAGAAGATGAACTAGGTAATGTTCTGCCAGAAGCAGATATAATATACATGACTAGAATTCAGAAAGAGAGAATGACAGAGGCAGAATATGAAAAAGCCAAAGGAGTTTATAGAATAACACAGGATAATTTAAATCTAATAAAACCAAATGCTAGGGTATTGCATCCATTACCACACACTGAAGAAATTAACTTACCAATACAAGTTGAACAATCAGATAAAAGAATAGCATACTTCAGGCAGGTTGAAAATGGTTTATATATAAGAATGGCTTTGATATACCATCTGTTAGAATAGAATTAATAAAAATAAATAACACTTTTTTCATATTATTTTAACCTCTTAAAAACTGTTTAAATCTTGTTTAAACCAACAACAAAGCTGGATCTTCTAATCTTTTTTTAATCTCCATCATAAATCTTGCAATCTCAGCTCCATCAACAATTCTATGGTCAAAGGTAACTGATAAAGGCAATATTTCCCTAGGAACAATTTTGCCATCAACAACTCTTGGCAATTCTTCAATTCTCCCAACACCTAAAATTGCACATTCTGGATAATTAATTATCGGGCTTCCATAATTCCCACCAATAGAGCCATAATTAGTAATTGTAAAAGTCCCGCCTTTCAAATCTGCAATATCAATACTTCTATCTTTAACTTTATTAGACAATTCAACAATCTCTTTAGCAATGCTTAGTATGTCTTTAGTTTCGGCTCTTTTAATAACTGGAACAATTAATCCAGCTTCAGTATCAACAGCAATTCCTATATTGTAATATTTTTTTAAAATAATTTCTTCATTTTCAATGCTGGAATTAACATAAGGATGTAATTTCAAAGCATCAACAACAGATTTAGCAATAAAAGGTAAAAAAGTTAATTTAACCCCTTGTTTTTTAGCGATTTCTTTTTCTTTCTCCCTTACTTCCCATAAATGAGTAACATCTACATCAATCATAGAAGTAACAGGAGCAGTTTCCCTAAAGCTTCTTAACATATTATTGGCAATAGTCTTCCTTACTCCTTTTAATGGAATTCTGTCAACATAACCGTAAAGATCATACTTTTTCTCAATTTTAATCCCAGATGGACTTTCTTCCTTTTCAGTTGTTCCGCTAAAATTTTCAACATCATCCTTAGTTATTTCTCCATTTTTTCCTGTTCCTTTAATTAATTTTAAATCAATTCCTCTTTCTTTAGCTAGTTTTTTAACACTAGGCAAAGCAAGGACTTTACCCTTATTTTCAACAATATCTTTTTTAACAGCATTAGTTTCAGCAACATCTTCAAAAGCTTCTTCTAGCTCTCCAATAACACCAACACTCTTTCTTTTTTCAACAATAGGCTCTTTTTTCTCAATAATTGTTCCTTTCTTCAACTCAATATTCTTTCCGTCATCAATAACAACTAAAACCTCTCCAACTTTAACTACCTGTCCTTCTTTAAAATTAATTTTAGAAACTTTTCCAGTTACAGGACTTGGAATGTCAACAACAGCTTTATCAGTTTCTATTTTAACAATAACATCATCTTGTTTAACATTATCCCCTTCTTTAACAAGCCATTTAACTATTTCTCCTTCTTGTATGCCTTCTCCAACATCAGGAAATTTAAAATCTATCAAAATCCCATTACCTCTCTTATCCCTTTTTCAATTCTTTCATCAGGCAGATATTTATTTTCCATTTTAGCATAGGGAAATACAGTATCAAATCCAGTTATTCTTTTCACAGGAGCTTCTAAATTCAACAAAGCTTTTTCATTTATTAAAGCAATAATTTCAGCACCAAACCCAGAAGTCTTAGGTGCTTCATGAACAATAACAGCTCTACCAGTTTTTTTAATAGAATTAATAATAGTACCAACATCTAAAGGCTTTAAAGTTCTCAAATCAATAATTTCACAACTAGATTCAACTTTCTCACTAGCCTCTAAACATTCCCTGACCATAGCCCCCCAGGAGATTATTGTCACATCATTTCCTTCTTTTACAATTTTAGCTTTTCCTATAGGGATTGTATACTCTTTTTCATTCACTTCTTCTTTAATTGCTCTGTAAATTCTTTTAGGCTCATAAAATATTACAGGATCAGGGTCTCTTATTGCACTTGTCAATAATCCTTTAGCATCTGAAGGAGTGCTAGGTATAACAACTTTCAATCCAGGAGTATGAACAAAAATATTTTCCATACTCTCACTATGGTGCTCTAAAGCTTTAATGCCTCCACAATAAGGAGCTCTAACAACTAAAGGGCAAGTAAACCTTCCTCTCGATCTATTTCTTATTCTAGCTGCATGGCTTATTATTTGGTCAAATGCAGAATAAATAAATCCAGAAAACTGTATTTCAGCAACAGGTTTAAATCCATTAACAGCTAATCCAATAGAAGTTCCAACAATTCCAGACTCAGCTAAAGGAGTATCAATAACTCTGTCTTTTCCATATTTTTTATACAATCCTTCTGTAACTCTAAAAACCCCTCCATCAACACCAACATCCTCTCCTAATATTAAAACAGAATCATCTTTCTCCATCTCTTGATTCAGCGCTAAATTCAATGCTTCAACAATATTTAGTTTAACCATCTTATAATCCTGAATTCTGTCTAACATGTTCTGTGTAATCATTAGTCATTAAACCTTCAATTAAACAAATATGATTTTTCTTTTTTTCTCCTTTGCCAATAACTTTTGGGTTCGTATAAATTTTTTTATATAAATTTCCTGCCAATTCTCTTTCTTCATCAGTCAAACCAGTTTCTTTATATCCCTCATCCGCATAAAACAAAGTAATTTTTCTTGCCAGTTTATCAACATCAACATCTCCATTCAACATGGATAATGTAACAACTTTATCTTTCCAAACTTCAATTTCATCTTGTCCAGATTTTAATAATCTAAAAATCTTTTCATCATAATCATGAATCAATATGCTTCCGTGTTGTAATACAGCATATTTCATTCTTCTCTGAGCAGTTCCAACCAAAGTTTTCTCTTCCCCCTCATCAATTTTAATAGAAGTTCTCCCTAATCTTGCATTAAACCCCAACATTCTCAATGCTCTTACAACAGGCTCATTTAACATTCTGTAAGATTCTATTAAATCCTTAGGAAGTATAGAATGAGGAACAATTGCACAATAATGGACATCATCAGGAGCAAAATACATATGTCCTCCTCCGCTTATTCTCATAGTAAAATCATAACCTTCCATATCTTCAAATTTCTGCCCATTCTGCTCATGCCCTAATATAACTGCTCCTTTATCAAATCTATATGTTCTTACAATAGGTTTAACTTCTTCTCCTCTCCCTATCTTCCTATCCATAATTTCTAGTAAGGCATGATCTACAGCCATTTGCCAAGGTGCATCTCTTGTTTCATAAGAAACTACTCTCCAGCAAAAATCACCTGCTATCATTTCTAGCATCTTTCACCTCTTGTAATTGTTCTTCTAAATACTGGGGCATCTCTTTATACATATACTTAAACATGTCTTCAATAGCAGGCATTCCTATTT
>CAYIAV010000018.1:0-12751 GCA_964361505.1 Candidatus Woesearchaeota archaeon
AATGAAAAAAATATTAATTGTATTGGGAGTATTAGTAATTGTATTTTCTGCCTTTATTGCTTACGCTTATTACTACAATCCTAGAATTTATATTCTTTGCTGCGCTCCTTATTTGGGGGAGGAGTACACAACGGAATTTGTTGATCGTGATTTTCTGTTTAGATTTGCTAGTGATGGTGGCTTTGGGGGGAGTAGCTTAACTATTAAGATAAATGGCGATGGAACTTTTGAGAGGGCAACTATACCTTTTTTGGATTTAGAGAATACCAAAATTGAAAAAGGCAGGTTAAGCAGACAAGACATGCTGTTACTTGTTAACAGAATAGAATCCAGTAATTTCTTTAATTTACCAGAAAAATTAGAGAATTTAGATTGTTATGACGCTCCTGCCACTAGCTTGACTATAGGGTTAGATGGCAAGTCTCATACTATTTCAGAATATTGTTCTTTTTTTGATAATCCTGAAGGAGATAGATATCACAGTTTATTAAGTTTGGTCAGTCAGATGACCACTAAAGGAGGTTATAGAAAGTAATCAAAAGATAAATATTTAAATAAAAACTTCATTTTAAATTAAGAGGTGATTATATGCCAAAAGCTAAAACTATTAAAAAATCTTCTACTAAGAAAAAAGATGTGAAGAGTAAGAAAAAAAATGTTTGTGAGTTTTGTTAAATTCTTTCTTTTTATTTTTTTAAAAAAGAAAAAATAAGGCTTTTAGCCTATTTTTATGTAATTGTCTATTGCTAGCTTGCCTGAGCCTCTAATAGTTAATGCTATAGCTCCTGCTAATAATACCATTGGTAACTCATAGTTTGTAAAGGCTCCATCTTTAAGATGCGCTGTAAATAAGGCTACTAACATATTTACTGCTAACAATAAACTAGCGTATCTTGTGAACAATCCAATTACTAAGGCTATACCTCCAAAGAATTCTACTAATGCCACTACCCAAGCAGCTATTCCTGGGAAAGGTATGCTTAAACTTGTGAAGAATTGGGCTGTTCCTGGAATTCCACCAAACAGTTTGTCTGCTCCATGTGTTATAAAGACTAAGCCTACTGCTAATCTTAGAAATAACGGAGCCCAAGTACTGTACTTATCTAATTTGCTTAAACACATATCTTAACCCCCTTAAATCGTTATTGTTGATTATAAAAGGATATTTAAGTAAGTTTCTGTTTCTTGAAATGATGGAATTTCCCTCTAAGTTTAAAATAATTATTAAGGCTAATTCTAATAAAAATGAAATTTTAGGATTTGATGAAATAAAAAAAGGCTATAGAGTTAACATAAAGGCTAGGGCTGAAGATAATGAAGCAAATAAAGAGATTATTAAATTTTTAAGCAAGATAATTGGAAAAAGGGTTTTAATTAAATCTGGATTAAGAAGTAAAGAGAAGATTATTGAGGTTATATAAATTCAAACAGTTTCTTTTGTTTTAATATAGAGTTTATCATCCTACTTTGTTTTAATATAGTTTCTATATTATAATCAAATTTACCAAATATTACAGCTTTTAAATATTTTAACATGTTTTCTTGAGAATCAAAAGTTCTTTCTTTATTGTTTAAAGCTTTTCTTGCTGCACTACGAACCACCCAGACACCCAAGCTAGCATAATACTCCTCTGTTTCAAATCTTATAACTAAAATTGAAGCTTGTCTTTTAATTTGTTTTAAAAATTGCAAAATTGGAAGACGTGCGGCATAGTATCCTCCAACAGTGTTTGATGCATAAGTTTTTCTTCCAAAGTGAGTTTCAAAATCTGTTGCCCATTTTATTTCTTTTTCATTTGGATTCCAGCTGCTTCTTGGCAAATATCCTTCAAATAATTCATAATTAAAAACTCCGGGAAATATCATGATATAATAATAATTTCCAAAATAATTTCCTTCATAAATCTTAAAATCATCAATTGTGTTATAAGTTGATATTTCTTCTATTAAGTTTTTACCTAAAATATCGTCAACTGCAGTAATTGAAAACCTAGTTGGAACTAGTTTTCTGTTTTTCTTTAAACCTAACATTCCTATTGTTAATAATTGAGATATTGCATGCTCATCAATTCCTTTGTTGAAAAGATAAAATGAAGCTTCATTTGCTTTGAAGTCTGTATCAGAAATTACCTTTTCTACTTTTGAATCAACTTTTACATTTTCTGTAATTTTTATTTTTTCTAAACCTACAGAAGGACCCATTGGCAATCTTACATTATCAAAGCTTGTAGTAACTTTAGGCTTTTTTTTCAAATAAACTTCAATATCTACTGGTTTACTGCCAATACCTATTTCCTGAGCAATATCCAAAAACTTACTGTCGCTTTTGAAAGCTTTTACATTTGTTGTAAATCTGGAGTTAATTAAAGCAGACCTTAACCTGATAATATCCTTAATCGTAAAATCTGTTTGAGGCCAAAAAGTTTGGGCATCGTGAATCCAAGCATCTTCTGTTTCTTCTGGAGGGCTTAGAATTCCTACGTTTACATTAGGATAGTGTAGTTTACTTCCAATAAAGATTGTAGGGGGAGAGGAACCAAAGAATTCTTGTTTATCCAGCTTTATTATTCTTTCAAAACCTATGTAATTATTTTGGATAATCTTTTGAAGCTCTTTTTTTGAGATGAATTTGGTATAGACAGGCATTAGGCATTATAGGATAATAAGATATTTAAAGTCTTTTAGACAGATTAGTTTTATGAAATCAAAAGAAGTTATTAATAGATATTTAGACTTTTTTAATACTAAAGGACATGCAATTATTCCTTCTGCTCCTTTAATCCCGGAAAATGACCCTACTGTTTTGTTCACAACTGCTGGAATGCATCCATTAGTGCCATTTTTATTAGGAGAGCCTCATCCAAAAGGGAAAAGGTTAGTTAATGTACAGAAATGCATTAGAACAGGTGATATTGATGAAGTGGGTGATGAGAATCATTTAACCTTTTTTCAAATGCTTGGAAACTGGAGCTTAGGAGACTATTTTAAGAAAGAAGCTTTATCTTGGTCTTATGAATTTTTGATAAAAGAGCTTAAAATACCTAAAGATAGATTGTATGTGACTTGTTTTAAAGGAGATAATGATGCTCCTAAAGATGAAGAAGCTGCAAAAATTTGGATTTCTTTAGGTGTAGAAAAAAATCATATATTCTTTTTAGGAAAAAAAGATAATTGGTGGGGACCTGCTGGGAAAACTGGACCCTGCGGACCTGATTCTGAGATGTTTTACTGGAATTCTGATGAAAAACCAAGAAAAATTCAAGATCCTTCAAATTGTAAAATTTTTGTAGAAATATGGAATGATGTTTTTATGCAATATAATAAATTAGATGATGGAAAATTTGTTCAGTTAAAACAAAAAAATGTTGATACGGGAATGGGTGTTGAAAGAATGTGTGTTGTATTACAAAATAAAAAATCAGTATATGAAACTGATTTGTTTGAACCGATAATAAAAAGGATAAGGATGCTTGCACAAACTAATAATAAAAGATCTGAGAGAATAATTGCGGATCACATAAGAGCTGCAACTTTTATTTTAAGTGAGAGGGTATTGCCGAGTAATGTTGAACAAGGATATGTATTGAGAAAATTAATAAGAAGAGCATACAGGCATGCAAAAAAAATAGGAATTGATGTTTCTTTGTCAAGTGTTTCTGAAGTTGTGATTAAGCAGTATTCAGAAACTTATCCTGAATTAAACAACAATGAACATTTTATTTTAGAAGAGCTAAGAAGAGAAGAAGAAAAGTTTAAAGTTACTTTAGAAAAAGGCTTAAAAGAATTTGAAAGAAAAATTGGTGATATTGAGAGATTTATTCCTGGAAAAATTGCTTTTGACTTATATCAAAGTTTTGGATTTCCTTTAGAGATAACTAAAGATTTAGCTAAAGAAAAAAAGTTAGAAGTTGATGAAATTTCTTTTTACAAAGAATTGACAATACACCAAAACTTAAGCAGGAACTCTACAGAGAAAAAATTTACTTCTGGATTAGCTGACCATTCCAATGAAACTAAGAAATTGCATACAGCTACACATTTATTGCACCAGGCCTTAAGAACTGTGTTAGGAGAGCATGTACAGCAAAAAGGGTCTAATATAACTGCTGAAAGGTTAAGATTTGACTTTACACATCATGATAAAATGAATCAAAAAGAAATTGAAAAAGCTGAAAACTTAGTAAATAAACAGATTGGAGAATGCATTGAAATTGTTTATGAGGAGATGCCTTTTGAAAAAGCTAAGAAAAGTGGAGCTTTACATTTCTTTGATCAAAAGTATCCTGATAAGGTAAAGGTTTATTCTATTGGAAGGTTTTCTAAAGAGTTTTGCACTGGACCCCATGTTGAAAATACCTCTGAATTAGGGAAATTTAAAATTGTTAAAGAAGAAGGTGTTGCTGCTGGAATTAGGAGAATTAAGGCTATTTTGGAATAATGTTGTTTGTTTAAAAACTATAACCTAGAACTTTCAAAATAAATTCTTCTATCTCTTTTAATTTGCCTTTGTTTAAAGAAACTTGCAATCCGTAAGATGTCGGCTTTGTTATGATTATATCTGCTTTAATTAATTCTTTCGCTGATTTCTCAACTTCTTTGCCTGAATGAGAAGGAAATCCTCTTTTTAACGTGTCATAGTGTGTGTGAACTCCACCCATAATTCTTTTTCTTCTTAAATGATATAGCATTGTTGCTTTAATCTTATCTTGTTCGCTCGGTTGCATGAAAATTCAAGAGCAATAGAATATTTAAATATTTCTAATATCAAAATATAAAAACAAAAATAAAAACATTTATATATGTGATAAAATCTGTTATAATATGAAAAATGAGACTGTTTTCGTTGAAGTTTTTGGAAGCACACCCATAGTTAAAGTACTAGATTTTCTTATAACTTACCAGCTATTTGACTATCCTCTAACGGAGATTGCAAAAAATTCAGAGGTAAGCTACTCTACTTTGCAAACTTTCTGGCCAAGGCTAGAGAAAAATAAGATAGTTATCAAGACTAGGAGAGTTGGTAAATCAGACCTTTATAAGCTTAACATTGATAATCCTGCAATAAAACAATTAATAAAACTTGACTGGAATTTAATTAAAGGATCTGAACAGGAAATCTTGGTTAACTAGATTATTATTAAAAAAATAAAGGAGTAAAGTAAACTTCTACTAAGGCTGCAAATACTAGCATTCCAACACCTAAAATAATTAAATCTAAACTATCTATTACTATATGCTTGAATTGATCTGATGTTGTTTTGTGATTAATGACTGCTACTGAGATGATACCTCCTGCTAATCCTGCAACAAAATAGGCTGCTATTTCAAACACACCGTGAGTCATATATCTTAAGAGAGATATTGGAACTGCGAGGAAATAACTTCCGAATTCTGATATTTTGTTATTAACAAAGCTCCCTGCAGCTGCACCTATGACTGAAGCATTCCACGCCAGTATGAATAACGCTCCTGCTCCATAGAAGAATGCGAAAAATATACAAAAGAATAGCACTCTTAGATTATTTGAAAGTATCTTGAAGAAAACATCTGTTGCTGAAAAATTTCCTGTGATATTTGAATTTATTGCATTAATTGTTGTAATCTGGGAAGAAAAAAGATTTTGTGATGTTGACTCTGGGAAAACCAAGAAAATTGCGGTATATGCGACTACAAACCCCAAAAATAGATACATAAGATATGCCAATGCCTTTCCATGCTCCTTAATAAGAACTTTTTCTGTAACATTTTTGTTTAGATCTTTTTTTTCTTCATATCTTAATGTTTTGTAAAATAAAGGAAATGCTGCTAGAACTGTTAGAAAAACCATTACCATTGAGGCCTGAGATTTGAATACCCATAAAGAAACAAATGCACCAATAATTGCATATGTAAAACCATAAACAAACAACCACTTTTTGTTTTTTTCTGCTTTTTTAGGACCGACTAAAGATTCTAAGACCATATTTTAAAGAACTCTTTGTTGTTTATATAGTTTATTGAACAAACTTCTTTTTGTTTTTTAAACAATATTCTGCCCTCTCTAATTTCATTCCCATATAATATGCATGATCCAGTCTTGAAATCATTTTTTTCTTGATTATTTCATGCAATATGTCCACTGCTTTTTTTCCTTCTATTATTTTAATCATTTCATTTTTTTTGTTTACTAACCCTGCTTGGATTTTGCCTTCGTAGAGCCTAATTAAAAAATAACCCTTTGGGTCAAGCTTTATGCTATTTTCATTCCAAGGCTTGGCTTTTATAGTTTTTATACCTTTAACTATATAAACAGGTTTATACCCGCATAAGTCTTTACCTTCTTTGTATTTTTTTGAATTTAGAACTTTGGAATATTTTTCCATACCAATTTGCTGTTAAATCATTTTATATTCTTTTTTATTTTGACATTTTAATGTACAAGGCAAGAATTCTAATGTCTTTATTGTTTTCCAAAACTCCAAACTATCATGGAAGGTCATTTTTGAAATCTAGAATTGAGGGTCTGGAATATTCCATTCTTTTTTCATTTGTAGAAAATTCTAAGAAAGCCATTAGGTATAGAACTACAAAAGAAGAGCAGAGGTTACTTATACATCATTGGGGTAGAATGGCTACAATAGTTGACGATTTACAAGATGAAAATAAAGTTTTAATATCTTATTCTCAATTGAAGGATTTATGGAAAAATCAAAATGAATTACCAAATAGTCCGCTAATTAAAGATCTTGCAGAATCTATAAACTTCATTAGAGATAGAGTTTCTAGAACTGATAACAGCAATAATTTTCTAATATGCCTCTCAGACATAATGGAGTCGCAAAAAATTGATGTCAATCTTGAAGATAAATTAGTCGAAGAATCTTTAAGAAAATCAGAAAAAAAGGGAGCAGCTTTTTTGTTAGCATTAGTTTACTTGCTTGACCCTATAGGTCTTGACCAGAGGATTGTTAAAGCTGTTTCTTTGGGTGGGGCATGGGGACAATGCATTGATGATTTTGCAGATTTTGAGAAAGATAGAGAGTTGGGCATACCCACTGTATTTTCTTTATCTAATAATCCGAGATTAATTTTTTATAATCTATCTAACAAATACAAAATGCAAATCCGCGAAACTTCCGGGAGAAAAGATTTCATAATTCCCTTTGCCGAAGACCTGATGTTTCTGGCAAAATTAGCACATCTACCCCTCTTAAAAGACATTTACAGAATATTGAACAAATAATAAAAACATATATAAATAAGAAACCATATATTCGTTTTATGAACAAAAAAAGAGGCTTGAAGATTATTCTAGTTTGTTCTATTTTGGCTATATTTGTTTTTTCTTACTTATTGTATATACATTATAAACCCACAGAAAGCAAGTTTTGCAATTTTGGAGAGGGATTTAATTGTGATATTGTAAATAAAAGCATTTACTCTGAAATAGCTGGAATTCCGGTTTCTTTATTAGGAGCTTTAACTTTTTTAGGTATTTTGATTTTAAGCATTCTCTCTTTAAACAATTATAATAAAAAAGTTAGCTATTATTTCGTTCTTAACTCTGAGCTTATGATAAGAATTATCTTCTGGGTTTCAGTTGCTAGCCTATTATTTGCCCTGTATTTAGTTTACATTGAAGCGTTTGTGCTGTATAG
Organism: Candidatus Woesearchaeota archaeon; assembly: GCA_964361505.1. GTDB lineage: Archaea > Nanobdellota > Nanobdellia > SCGC-AAA011-G17 > GW2011-AR20 > JACQNJ01. Next base: position 7,638 of record CAYIAV010000018.1, read on the forward strand.
CTTTTGTATTTTCTGCTTAATTGGTGATATTTTGATTATTATTACTTTAACAACTTCTTATCTTCTTATGCAGAAAGGATGGAAAAAATGAAAATTTTGTTCATAGTTTCTTTAATTGTATTACTGATTATTGCTGGATGTAATCAAAGTGATTATACTAGAGAGCAACTAGATGGATTAGCTACATGCTTAAAAGAAACAGGAGTTAAAGAATATGGTGCATTTTGGTGCCCTAATTGCGCGGTACAGCAAAGAATGTTCGGCAGGTCTTATGATATTATTAAGAATGGTGTTTATGTTGAATGCGATCCTAGGGGCGATGATTCTCAAGCAGAACTATGCTTAGAGAAAAAAATAGAAAAATACCCAACATGGGAATTTTCTAATGGTGAAGTTTTAATTGGAGTTCAAGAATTTAATGTATTGGCTGAGAAAAGTGGATGTACACTATGAACAGATCTAGCCTGATTTTAGCTTTAGGCGGCATAGCTGCAATAGTTGGCATGGTTTTAACCAGTACAATGACCACTTATGCGACTATAGAATTGCCAACCATGCCTGTTGTGATTACTACTGCCTTAGTTGATAGCATTAATCCTTGTGCCATTGGAGTTTTAATATTGCTTATAGGGACTTTGTTGTCTTTATCCCATGATAGGAAAAAAATGCTTACTGTTGGTTTAATATATATAACTGCTGTTTACATAACATATTTTTTAGCAGGAATTGGATTATTATTTTTTTTACAGAAAATTGGGTCTTCTATTTGGGATGTTCCTCTGATGGGACCAATAGCTATATCTAATCTTATAGGCATTGTAGTTGCTTTGATAGTTATAATTGGAGGATTAATCGAAGTAAAGGATTTCTTTTGGTATGGAAAAGGATTTAGCTTAAGTATAAGCCCAAAGAATGCTGGGAAGATAAAGAAATATATTAAAAATGTCACAATACCTGGAGCTATTTTATTGGGTATATTTGTTGCTGGTGTTGAACTGCCATGTACTGGCGGGCCTTATTTAGCTATTACAACATTACTTTCAAAAATAGGTTTAAACTTAACCATTGTAGCTTATTTAATGCTTTATAACTTTATATTTGTGCTGCCTTTGATTATTATATTACTATTTGTTTATTTTGGAGCTAATACTAAGAAAGTTAAAGAAATGAAACAATCTGGAAGAAAATGGATGAGGCTATTTACTGGCATTGTTATGATTGGTTTAGGTATACTTTTGATAATGTTTTCATTAGGTATAATTAATTTTGTAATAACCTAGTTTTTGTGATAACTTTTATATAGTCTTACAGGGCTGGTTATTCATGGTCAACAAAAAACTTTTATGTTTGGATTTAGATAATACTTTAATTCTTTCTGATAGAGCCCATTTAGAAGCGTATAACTATTCATTAAAGCAATTTGGCTATAAGAAATATAATCCTTTTTGTTTAACCCAATTTTTTGGTATGCCTAAGATTGAAATAGCTAAGATATTAATGCCTGAAAGAAGTTTGAAAGAACAAAGAGAGCTATTAAGAGTTCATGATAATTACCTAACTACTGTAACTTACAGGCATGCAAAAAAAGTTAAAGGAGTAGATATGGTCTTAAAGAAATTAAAAAAACATTATACTATAGCTGTAGTTTCTAATACAGTTCATGAAAGTGTCATGTATTTATTAAAAGGGAGCAAGTTAAATCCTAGTTATTTTGATCTTATCTTAGGGAGTGATGAAGTGAAAAATTCAAAACCTTGCCCTGATGAGATTTTAAAAGCTAAAAAGTTATTACATTGCAAACCAGAATATATGGTTGGAGACTCTATATATGATTTAATTGCTGCTAATAAGGCTAAAGTTAAAAGTATAGGTGTATTGACCGGGCATCATAATAAAAAAGAATTAATGAGATACAAGCCTATAACTGTGTTGAAATCTATTGCTGAATTGCCTAAATTTTTAGGTATTTGATAGGTGTCTACAAAAAACATGCATTGTTGCGTTGTCGGGACTTTTATGGGATTAGTTTTTAAAAGATTTTATAAATACCTAATTTTATAAATACCTAGTGACATCTGTATTTTATTATGGTATCTGCTAAAAATAGGGATGTAAAATATACTAGTAATTTAAAGTCTATGGTAGAATTTCTTAAAAAAAGTCTTTCTAAGTCTGTCTCAGAAACGCATAAAGAAGAAATCTTAAATGGAATTCTTGAGTTTTGCCATAATTATCCAAAAAAGTTCAGAGAGAAATTTATTAGAAAAGTTGGGATAAAGGAAAAATCTAGAAATCTTTTGCGTAAATCGGATGAGAATATTCTAAATCAGTTTACAAATCATTTATCAAAACAGAAGGGAGAATGTGTTTTTCTTCTTAGAGATAGCTACAATTCTCTAAAAGAATATCAAAATAAAACAAATAAGGGATTTGGAATATTGATTAATCGTAATTATTTGTTTGAGAAAGAGGAAGATTATTTCTTGTTGATTGATATTTTTTATAAGTCTCTATTGAAGTCAGATAATAAACGAGACTTCTTAAGATTTTATCTGGGTTATTTTAAAGACCTATTAAAAAATAATCAAAGACTGCTGGAAAAATCAAGAGAAGTATTTCAATTCATAGATTCCAATAGAAATGAAAACAAAATTATATGGGTTGACATGGGATTTCAATTCACATTTTGCTTATTTGGCTATTTCTCTATGTTAATCCATTCAAGAATTAAAATTGAGCAAGATTTTATATTATTCTCAACATATCCTTGGTTAAGAGAGGCTTTTCAGGAAAACTACTTTTCAGAGAATAATGAATATGTCTTAGATTTAGAAGAAAAATCCATTGAGAAATATGAAAAATCGCTTCTCGACAAAAGCTCTGGTTGCTTGCTTGGATTTGCTATAGGTGATTCTTTGGGATTTCCAGTTGCAGGCATAGATAAAAGAGATGTTAGAAATTTTAGTAGCTCGGGGATTAATGGATTTGAAGATAATCCTAAACATCCTTTCTTTTCTCATTTGAAAAAAGGACAATACACAGACAATACTAATTTGCTAATTGTTTCAACTGAAAGCTTAACTAAGAATAATGGATTTGATATTGAAAAATATCCTAATGAACTAGCTAATTGGTTAGAGCAATCAAAGGAAAAAAGATGGCTTGGACCAACAGCCTTGAAAGGTATAACAAGGTTAATAGAAGGGAAATCTTACAAATATTCTGGTTCTAAAACTACTAAGTCTTGCTCTTCTTCTTATAGGGTAATTCCTTTAGGGATATATTATAAAGACAATTTATCAAAATTAATAGAATATTCCAATATATCATCAGGAATAACACATAATTCTGACATCTCAAAAGACGGTAGCTTATTTGTTTCTTTGACAATTGCTAACTTAATAAAGGGGAACTTACCTAAAAAATCTATTTTAAGTTCTTTAGAGTATGTCAAAAATAAAACTTTAAAAAATAAAATAAAAAAAGCAATAGATTTTATTAAAAAAGAAACAATTTCCAAAGCAAGAAAAGAATTTGGAACAGGTTCTAATATAGACCAGACTTTACCTTTAGTTATTTATTGTTTCTTAAGAAATCCGGATAATTTTGAAAAATCAATTTTGTTAGCTGCAAATTCTTTTAGGGATGACACCAAAGAAGAGAAGGAGAGGTTAAAAGGATTGTCTTGGGAAGAACAAATTTTAGAATGTAAGGGTGGAAACACAGATGGCATTGCTGGATTAACTGGAGCTTTCTTAGGAGCATATTTAGGAAAAGGTAAAATTCCTAAGAAATTTTTAAATGTTGAAAACAATGATAAAATAAGCAAGAGAGGTAAGGAATTAATTAAATCTTACTCATCTTAATCAAATCTAACCATCTGTTTTTTCCTAGTTCTAATTCAGGTATAGCTAACTCATAAGGACAACAATTTATTCCTTGATGTCTTCTTATGAAGTTGTAATAAATTTCATAACCTTTCATTATTGCGGATGCAGATTCCATACATCCATGGAAGCCACGCATAACTTTTGTTCTTTCTCTTATAGAATTGTGTAGTCTTTCTATGGGATGATTAAAACCCCTTTCAGAAGCTATAACTACATTATGAATTATTGGGCTTTTGTTATTCCAATGAGTTTTCAACCCAAAGCTCTTTTTCAACATTCTTGGATAACCTTTAAGCCCATCAGTTGTAATAATTTTAACTTGGTTACCTGTTGCAAGTTTTCCTCTTTTTAAGACCTTAACCATATTATCTATTGTTCTGCTTCTCATGTAACCAGAAGAAACCATAAAACGAGTTGTTGTGTCTATCACATCAACAAACCAATTTTGCTCTCCACCTTTTTGATATTTACTTATTCTTCTGTGATATTCCATTTCATCAGATTGTAATTCAATCCCAGATTTTATTTGTAAGTTGTCCGTTAAGTTGCTTATCATCGTTGAATATTTTACAATCCAACGATAAGCTGTTGAATAATGGCAATTCTTAGGATAAAATGCTTTAAGATGCTCTTTTATTTTCCTAAAACTCATTCCATTATAATACAAATCCATACAAAGAGTTATTTTCTTCTCATGATTTTTCATCTTCCAAAAACCATCATCAATAGAAAATCTTTTGTTACAATCCTTACAACCAAATCTTTGAACCTTGCCCCTATGTTCTGTTTTTCTTATTCCTCTCTTGATTACATTGTTAGAACTACAAAAGATACAAGAAACTTTTTTATACTTCTGTTCTATTATTTCTTTGGATTTCATTTGATGTCGCAATTGGGTGGAATCTGAGGGTTCTTCGGAACCCCCTTACCTAAATAGGTATAACTTATATAAGTAATTAAAGTATTTAAACTTTTCTATAGTAAAGTATAACCTTTATAGGTAAGATTTATATACTAGCTATTTCTTATTTTACGATATGGGAAAAATAAAAATTCAAGTTGAAGGTTTCAAGTGCGATAGATGTGGGCATGAATGGATACCTAGAAGTAAGGAATATCCAACAATCTGCCCAAAATGTAAAAGCCCATATTGGGATAAACCTAGAAAGAAAAAGAAAACTTAATTTTTTTAATCAGTCAAAGTCCCGTAGATGCAACAATGCA
>CAYIAV010000019.1:0-11924 GCA_964361505.1 Candidatus Woesearchaeota archaeon
ACATTATACTTTTCAACAACTATTTCTCTAGATTTTTTACCTAAATCTTTTCTTAATTCTGGATCTTCAATCAATTTCTTCAATTTTTCAGTAAACATCTCTTTATCATCACATGTGAACAATAATCCATACTCACTATTTCCTAAAATTTCTCTAGTTCCTAATAAGTCATGTGAAACAACAGGAATACCGCACGCTAAATACTCATATAATTTGGTAGTTCCAACATATCTAGTTATCATAGTATTAGAATAAACTAAAATTGCAATATCTGAAACAGACAGATAAGTATTAATTATTCTAAAAGGAATCCATCCTGTAAAAACAAAAAACTCTTCTAAATTGTTATTTTTAACTAATTCTTTAACATTAGGCAGATACTTTCCATCGCCAACAATCAGAAATTTTACATTTTTATGAACTTCACAAAGGGATTTGGCAGCCTCAACAACCATATCTAAGTTGTCATGTTTTTCTATTCCTCCAACAAATGTAATAACAATCTTATCTTTAAGATTATATCTTATCATAATCTCTTTATCCTTTTCCCTAGGCTTAAACACTTCAATATCTGCTCCTTCATGTACAACAATGATATCTTCTTTCTTCTTTTCAGAGAATCCCATAATAGCTTTTCTAAAAGCTTCACTCACAGTAAAAACTTTTGTAGCTCTATTAACAACATCTTGCTCCATTTTCTTAATCTTATTAATAACAAAGCTTTCCCTATCAAAATTCATATTGGATCTGAATATCTCATAAAAGAAATCAGTCATGTCAAAATAAAACGGAATATCTCTCCCTTGAAGAGCTTTCATTGTAGGATAACCTGACAACAAATTGTAAGCATAAACTGCATCTGGTTTAATATCCTCAATAACTTCTGCAATGCTTCCCTTAGCAGACATAAAGAACATAAAATATCTAGCAATTTTAAAATTAGAAAATCTTTTAGTGTCAACAGGAAAATTGTATAAATGGAGTTTATCCCCGTAAATCTGTTTTAATGCATCTTCACCAGAACTTCCAGAGCACATTAGATGAACTTCTTCATCTCTGTTTAGTAACTCTTTAAGCAAGTAGACGAGCCTTACATGATTCGCATCGGTATTAGTAATAACAAGGTATTTCATAAACATAGGGCTTAGAAAAACAATTAAAATACTTTCTTTTTCCCAGCAATAACATTAAAAAGGTTTTCTCTATCTATAAAAACATGGCAAAAATTCTGATAACTGGGTGTGAGGGTACATTAGGCAGGTCTTTAAGACACGAACTTATAAAAAGAGGCCATGATATCTGGGGCGTAGATTTGCAACATGCACATCATCAGAACTATACAAGAGCAGATGTATCTAATTTTAGGCAATTAGCCCATATTTTCAAGAACAAAAATTTTGATTATGTATATCATTTAGCTGCAGAATTTGGCAGGATTAACGGAGAAGAATACTATGACACATTGTGGAAAACTAATGTTGTAGGAACAAGAAATATCATAGAATTGCAAAAAGAACACAAATTCAAGCTTATTTTTGCAAGCTCTTCTGAAATCTATGGGGAATCACAGCAATTTCCAGAAATGCATGAAGACATTCCTAAAAAGTTTCCAATAGTTCAGCATAATGACTATGCTATCACTAAGTGGGTAAATGAAATGCAGATTATGAACTCTGAAAGACGCCATAACTTAGAAACAATGAGATTAAGATTTTTCAATGCCTATGGTCCAGGAGAGCGTTATCATAATTACAGAAGTGTTGTTTGCTTATTCTGTTATAGAGCATTACATAAACTACCATACCAAGTTTACAAAGGTTACAACAGAGTTTTCATGTACATAGATGATTTTATACCAACTCTAGCTAATGTAGCCGATAAATTCAAAGTAGGTGAAGTTGTCAACATTGGAGGCACAGAATACAAAAGCGTTGAAGAAATGAGCAACCTAATCTTAAACTATTTAGGCATAGATGACTCTCTTGTAGATTACCTTCCAGAAGACAAGCATAATGTAGTTAATAAAAGGCCAAACATAGGTAAAGCAAGAGCTCTTTTAGGTCACAATCCAACAATAACATTAAATGAAGGAATTCCTTTGACTTTAGAGTGGATGAAAGACTTTTACAAGGATACAACAAAAGTTAAATAACTTCTTAATTTGTATTTATTATGAAAATTATAAGCGTAGTAGGCACTAGACCGAATTTTGTTAAAATAGCCTCTTTTATGAAAGAAACATCTAAGCATAGAGATATTCAGAATATTCTAGTTCACACGGGCCAACATTATGATGAAAAGATGTCAGAATCTTTCTTTAGAGAATTATCAATACCAAAACCAGATATCAATTTGGGAATTGGTTCAGGTTCACATGCAAAACAAACTGCAAAAATAATGATAGAATTTGAAAAAGTTCTATTAAAAGAATCTCCAAACTTAGTGGTTGTAGTAGGAGATGTAAATTCTACATTGGCCTGCGCATTAACAGCCTCTAAGCTAAACATCAAAGTAGCCCACATAGAAGCAGGTTTAAGAAGTTTTGATAGGTCAATGCCAGAAGAAATAAACAGAATTTTAGTGGACCAAATATCAGATTATCTTTTTATAACTGAAGAAGACGCAGAAAAAAACTTGTTAAATGAAAACATCAGTAAAGAAAAAATATTTTTTGTAGGAAACTTAATGATAGACACACTATTAATGCATAAAGAAAGAGCTTCTGAATTAGAACCATTAATCAAGGAAGATTACATAGTCTTAACACTTCACAGACCTTCTAATGTTGATTCAAGATATTCATTAAACAATTTACTAGAAATAATAAAGGAAATCCAGTCAAAAATAAGAATACTTTGGCCAATCCATCCAAGAACAAGGCAGAAAATTGAATCTTTCAACTTTAATTTGGAAGAGATGAAAAATCTAACAATAGTTGATCCTTTAGGTTATCTAGAGTTCATGAATGCAGTAATGAATTCTAAACTCGTATTAACAGATTCAGGAGGAATTCAGGAAGAAACAACAGTTCTAAACATTCCCTGTATAACCTTAAGAGAAAACACAGAAAGACCAGTTACATGTGAAAAAGGAACAAATTATTTAACCGGAGTAAACAAAGAAACAGTGCTCAGTGCAGTAAATGAAATTTTAAAGAATAACAAAAAAGAATACCGTGGAATAGACTTGTGGGATGGAAAGACGGCGTCAAGAATAATACCTATTTTGAAAAATGAATTTTGATAAAATAAAAAATTGGCATTGTTATATTTTAATTATAGCTTTGGCTATATTTATTTCATATAAACTTTTCAGACCAGGCTTCATGCTTTTCCTGGATAACCCAACACATTTGTCAATGTACAAATACTATATAGAAGAAATAATTCTAAAACAGCACTTTATTTTTGGCTTTAATCAAAGCGATTTTGCAGGCATGCCTATCGGTTCAATCTACTCTCAAATAGGATTCTTTTTGCTAACAATAATGAATTTAATCTTAAATATCCCTTTAGAAATAGCATATAAAATATTGGTGTTCTCAGCTTATTTAATTCCTGCACTATTATTATATTTTATCTGCTCTAAATATTTTGACAAAATACCATCATTAATAATAAGCTTGTTATACTTAATAATCTGGAAAGATGTAATATTGACAATATTCGGAGGAATGTGGACTTATTATATTGGAATTTCTTTCCTTTTACTGTTCCTTTACTTTTTAATAAAATTCTACACAAAGCCATCTATAAACTATGTTTTGATTCTATCTATCTTGTTTTCATTAATAATTTTTTCACATCCTTTTGCAACATTTGCAGCAATTTACCTAATGGGATCATTTTTCTTAGTTAATTTAATACTAAGAAGAGTGTGTGTAAAAAAAACAACAGTCAGTCTAATGATAATTTTTGCATTGGCATTTCTAACAACAGCAATATACACTTTGCCATTAGCAATAGATCTGAGCGGCTGGTTAAGAAGCTACGCGTGGGGATTAGGAGTAAATTATCTTCAAATAATCTATAGGTTGATATTGCCTTTAGCTTTCGTGGTCCCTCAAAATTTAATGCTAAATGATTTAATAAATCCTTTAATGAATCAAAATTATATCCTGCTATTAAAAAATGTATGGCAGTTCTTTGTTGCTTCTTTCCCCCAACTGATTATATTACTATTTTCAATAATTGGAATAAAATGCTTCATAAAAAACATAAAAGAAAAATCAGAAAAAATATTCTTCCTATCAGTAATCTTAATTTTTTCAACAATCTCTTTCATAGTTTCAAGCGGGTTTTGGCATTTACACGAATTCTTGCATAATCTTCCAATACTAAGCGGCTTAATCAGCCACAGATTTCAGATTTACACAGAAATCGGAATGCTTATTTTTGCAGCATACGGTATAACCGAACTATGGAACAAAAGAATTACAAAAGAAAATAACTTTTTCTATAAAAAAAGAAACATTATAGCTTTGTTTTTTGTTTTATTTATCTTAATAAACTTTAATTCATACTACCCTCAGGAAAAAATAGTAAAAACTTCAGAATCATCCGCATTATACAAAGAAGAAGTTATGCCTCTGTGGTCATGGATAAAAAATAATGTAAATGGAAAAGAAACAAGAGTATTATATCAGTCTTTTTGGAAAAACACAGATTCAGAATATGACAGTAACAGCATTCATGCAATGTCAGTGCATTTTACTAATGTAAATTTCATAGGCGGTTGGACTGGAGGAACTCCAAATCCAACAGAATTTACACTAACCTCAACTAAAGGAAACAGGTTTCTCGGAAAAACAATAGAAACGATCTCTAATGAAGAAATAATCGCAAGATTAAAAATGCTCAATGTAAAATATGTTGTAACAATAGAGCCGAAATTAAAAAATAAGATAGAACTGTCAAATAACTTCAAAAAAGAATATTCAATAGGGAGATTCACAGTATACTCATTAAATAACTACAATCCCAAATGGTTCGATTTCAAATACCCAACAGAATACACAATAAACACATTTGAAAGTCAAAACATAGACATAACAATAGAAAACACAATAAAAGATAATAAAGTCCTTGTAAAAATAGCAAACAACCCCTATTGGCACGCTTATCTTAATAATAAAGAAATAGAAGTAAAAGACAATGGTTTCGGATTAATGGAAATAGAGCTTCAGGAATCAGGAAACCTTAAGCTTGTTTACGATCCTACAAGAAAGCCATATATTCTGCTGTCTTTTATAGGTTTAATTTTAGTTATATTTTTGTCAATTTACATAGTAATACAAAGAAACAAACCTATTTAAAACATTTTTATCTAAAACAATCATGGAAGAATCAAGCTACCTAAAGAAGATACTTTCTGGAGCATTAATAGTTTTGATAGGTACATTTATCTCAAAAATCCTTTCATACAGTTATAGGGTTTTAGTTGGAAGAATAGGAACAGAAGAATATGGCTTGCTCTCTTTAGGCTTAGCAATATCTGGAAGCCTAATTGTCATATCTACACTCGGTTTGAATATAGGGGTACAAAGATACGTATCTTATTATAAAGGTAAACTGGATAATGCAAGAATAAAAGGAATTATAACCTCTTCACTAAAAATCTTGTTGCCATTAAGCCTGTCTTTTGGATTTATCCTGTTTATTCTTTCAAATGCAGTATCAATAAACTTATTTCATAATGCTAAACTATCTCCAATTTTAAAGATTCTCGCAATTTCAATCCCTTTAACTGTAATCGGCGATATCTTTCTAAACACAATAAGGGCATTCCAAAAGGTAGAATACGAAGTTTTCACAAAAAACTTAGGAGAGAATTTTTTTAAATTAACATTCACTTTCATATTTTTATATCTGGGCTTAGGGGTAATTGGGGCAAGCATAGCTTATGTAATAGCAATATTTTTTACTTGCCTAGTTGCTTTTTATCTGGTAGAGAAAAAAATATTTCCGATATTCAAAACAAAAGTAAAATCAATAAAATCCAATAAAGAATTATTATTTTATTCAATTCCATTGGTTTTAAACACATTTGTATTTTTGGTTATTCTATGGACCGACACAATTATGATAGGTTATTTCAAGAACGCATCAGAAGTCGGGATTTACAATGCAGCACTTCCAACAGCCCAATTGATGATAGTAATACCTAACTCTTTAGTTGTATTATTCCTCCCAATATTGACAGAACTTTATGCGCAAAAGAAAACCCAAATGTTTGGTTCTTTATATAAAACAGTCACTAAATGGATCTTCGGCATAAACTTGTCATTACTATTGATATTAATATCTTTTCCAAAAGAAATACTGGGAATAATGTTTGGAAAAGAATATGCAGCAGGATCAGAAGTCTTGATAATTGTCTCAATTTGTTATTTCATATTCTATCTATTCTTAACTTCAAACAGAATCCTTTTAGCATTAGAAAAAACAAAAACAGTTTTTTATATAACTCTTGTAGGTGCCTTGTCAAACGTAGTTTTAAACTTGCTATTCATACCTTATTATGGAATAAACGGCGCTGCAATCGCAACAGGCATATCACTATTACTAATGGCTTTGCTTTTATTAGTTTCAACCTATAAGATCACAAAAGTTATTCCATTCAAATACAATTATCTAAAAATAATATCTGCAGCAATAATCTCTTTTTTCATAATAAAATGGTTCAAAGAATCTTTTACACCAAAATCAATAGTCAGCTTAATTATTGCAGCTCTGGTATCTCTATCAGTCTATTTTGTAATGCTCTTAATATTAAAATCGTTTGAAAAAGAAGACAGAGAAATGATAAAGTCATTAAAACCAAAATTTTTACAGTAAAAATATAAGCTTTGTGAATTTAAAAAAAACATGGAAAAAGAAGTTTACGAAAAAATCTGGGAAAGAAAAAAAGAAAAAAAAGTAGATTATGCTAAAAAAGGCACAAGAGTTTATGAAGCTTCTTGTTTGGTTAATGATTGCGATAAAATACTAGATGTCGGTTGTGGAGATGGAGCCATTTATAGTCTAATAAAAGAAAAATGTAAAAATTATTACGGAATTGACATTTCAAAAACAGCATTATCACAAATAAAGGATAAAAAAGTAAACACAAAAGTAGTAAATATAAATGAGCAAAAACTACCATTTCAAGATAATTTTTTTGATTACGTTGTATGTCTAGATGTCATAGAACATGTTTTCGATCCTGTTAACCTAGTAGACGAACTTTTCAGGGTAACCCAAAAAGAAGGATTTGTAATAATATCTACACCAAATATAAGGTATTACAAACACATATTAAAACTAATTTTTGGCAGATTCCCAAAAACATCAGGAGACAAAGAGCATTATGATGGGGGCCACTTGCACTATTTTACATACAAAGACTTAATAGAACTTTGTTCTCAAAAATCAAGCAACGTCAAAAAATGTGGAATAAACACAAAATTCATTATAGAATTCTTTTCCGGTGGTATTCTAATAAAGGCAAAAAAGACATAAAATAAAGTTATAACTGCTTAGTGGCTACGAAACGAAAGATTTAAAAACCCTAGCTTCTCTAATGACACATGTCAGCTTCAGTCCAATTATATAAAATACCAGAAAAATTTGAGGTAGCAAGAGTTCTAGATGATTCTGTATTACAAGCTTACAATGACTCTATTCAAGGCTTTAATCCAAGAGCAAAAGAAGTTCTTGGAAGATTTGAAAGTGCTAATGGACAAATAACAGGCTCAAATCCTTTTATGCTTGTTCATTTGTTAAATCAGAGATTAATTCCAGGAGAAAGACTGGTAGAGAGACCAGACTTAGAAATAGCAATTACTAATGATCCTGAGTTTGTAAAAAGGAATTGGATTGATTTCGGTATTGCATTAAAAACACCGGGTGATTCTTATAATCCAAATGACCTTCCAGCAAGAATACTGGCAAAACAATTAGAGCAAAGAGAAATTCCGCTTGGTTCAGGAAAACTAGTTCCATTTAATTTATTAACAAACAAAGAAGATGGCAACAGCGCCTATGGCTTTGTTTTTGCCTTAAACGAACAATTTGAGAGAGGTTCTGTAATAAGGGATTTGTCTGATTTCAAATGGAATTACACAAGGAATGAAGGCATGGCCAGGGCTTGCCTTGGCAGTAATCGCGATTGGGACTACAACGACAGGGGTCTTGAGGGCTCTGGTAGCTATGCTCGGGTAGTTGTCGTAGGTGGCGAAGCCACCTCAAAAAATTTTGATGAATTTTCAGCCAAGTTAGAAGCCCAAAGAAATGAATTCGAAATAAAGCTGGATAGAACAAGAAGAGCACAAGCTATATTAAAAGGAGAATAATTTTAAACTTCTATTCTTTAATAAAAATTCCTGGCCAAAAGGCTGGGCTACAAGCCTGTTGATAGCGCTTTAAAAATAAAGTCATAAAATTCAACCATAACATTTAGTAAGAATTACTGAACAATGAAATGGTGGTGATTTACTTTCAATTAACTGGCTAAACATTGCTGGCCAGAGCTTACCTTGACAGTAATCGCGATTGGAACTACAACAACAGGAATCTTGAGAACTCTAATAGCAATGCTCGAATAGCCCAGAAAGCCAGGATCATTATTATGAAATCTATGAAAGTATGCATGGTTCAATTGCCTATATGAGCAATGCCAACACATACTTGTTCAGAAAAAAATTAATAAAACAAATGGAAGATAAATTTCCCAGCCAGGTTTCTAAGATAGAAATAAATAGATATTTGAAACATAATAAACAAGATAATAAAAAGATACGAGATTTAAGAGATATAAAAAAGGTTTATGAAAATAAAAAGGCATAGCAACCTTTATAATTATTTTTAAACGATAAATCCCTATGTATACTTTAGGAATAACAGGTCCGATTTCATGGAATAATGCAGCAGCTTTATTAAAAGACGGAAAATTAGTTGCAGCAGCTGAAGAAGAGCGTTTTACAAGGCTAAAATTTGCTCCAAGAGTTCTGCCAATTAATGCTATTAACTTTTGTCTAAAAACAGAGAACATTACAATGGATGACGTTGAGCAGGTAGCAGTAGGCTTTGCAAGTCCAGAAAAATTTATGGCAAAAGGCTATTCTGTTTATTTAAAAAGTTTAAGATTTTACCCATTTATAAAAAAAAATAATTACATAAGTGACCCTTTTGAAGGAATTGATGCTTACATATCCTACAAGCAGGAAATGAAAAAATTAGTGAATACTTTCAAAAATAATAATATATCTAAAAAACTTATTTACGTCCCTCATCATGAAGCCCATGCAGCAAGCGCATATTATGTTTCAGGATTTAAAAATGCGAATATAATCTCTTTAGATGGAAGAGGAGAAAGTGATTCAACCATCTTAGCAACAGGGCTTAACAATAAAATAGAAACAGTAAAAACTTATAGCGTTCATAATTCTTTAGGAAACCTATACTCTGCATTTACAAAATATCTAGGGTTTAAAGTCCACAGCGACGAAGGGAAAGTAATGGGATTATCATCATACGGCAAGCCAATCTACGATTTAAATCCTATTGTAAAAATAAATAAAGATGGTTACGAATTTTCAAGAAATTGGTATTATGAAGTAGGGAAACTATTTGATTTTACAATAAGGAAGAAAACAGATCCAATAACAGAAAAACACAAAAATTTAGCTGCTTCATTGCAACAAACTTTAGATAGAGTAGCTGTAAAATTAGCAACAGTAATGCATGATGAAACAGGCTACAAAAATTTCTGCTTAGCAGGAGGTGTTGCCCTAAACTGTGATATGAATTCAAAAGTATTATTCCAGGATTTTACAGAAAACATTTTCATTCAGCCAGCTGCTCATGATGCAGGTTCTGCTTTGGGTGCAGCACTAAAGGTATATTCAGATTTAGGTAATACTATAGACTTTACAATGGAACATGCTTATTTGGGTCCAGAATACACGAATGAAGAAATAAAAAAAGTAATAGATGAATGCAAATTACAGGCAGAATATCATGAAGACATAGAAAGAGTAACCGCATTAAAGTTAGCTAAAGGAAATATTGTAGGCTGGTTTCAAGGAAGAATGGAATTCGGTCCAAGGGCTTTAGGTGCTAGATCTATACTAGGCCATCCTGGATTAAAGGGAATGAAAGAAAAAATCAATAAGGAAGTTAAGCACAGGGAATGTTATGACAAAGAAACTGAAATTTTAACTAAAGAAGGATGGAAATTATTTAAAGAATTAAAGGAAAATGAGGAAGTAGCCACTTTAAACCCGGAAAAAAATGCTTTAGAATATCAAAAAATAAAAAGAAAAACAGAGTACGAGTACAATAGTAACATGGTTCATTTTAAAAACAAAAGAATTGATTTGTTGGTCACTCCAAACCACGATGTATGGGCAAAAAAAATAAGAAATCACAATAAAGGACATCATCTTAAGCAAAAATTTGGATTTGAAACTGCAATTAACCTTCTGGGGAAGGAAAATGTCCAAATAAAAGCTATAGATAAATGGGAAGGAAAAGAAGAGAAATATTTTGTATTGCCTAAAATAAAAAAGAGCAAATACGATCCTAGACCGCAAATCAGTAAGGTTCCAATGGATTTATGGTTGGAATTTTTAGGTTATTATCTTTCAGAAGGTTCTTTTACTTACCATGATGGGCATTATGGCGTGTATATCTCACAAAGCAAAAAGTCTAGATCTTATAAAAGGATTAAAGATTGCCTGGATAGATTGAAATTTTGTAAATGGAATTATAATAGCGGGAGTTTTAGGACCAACGATAAACAACTTTATGAATATTTAAAACAATTTGGTAAGGCAAAAGATAAGTTCATAACAAGAGAATTATTATTCTTGCCTGAAAGAAAATTGAAACTATTATTTGATGCGCTTATGCGTGGCGATGGAACTTACAGGCCAAAGCAATACAAGTATACTACTATAAGCAAAAAATTAGCAGATAATGTTCAGGAACTGGGAATTAAGTTAGGATATAGTGTGACGACGTCTAAAGAGAAAATAAGTGATCCAAGACGTAAAGATAAATACTATGTAAGGCTAAATGAGGGCAGCAAAACATCTTTTGTAAGAAAGAATCAAATTAATTTAGTTCATTATAGTGGAAAGGTATACTGCGTAACTGTTCCAAAATATCATATTTTATGCATAAAAAGAGGAGAAAAGGTTATTTTTAGTGGAAATTCTTGGAGGCCTTTTGCTCCATCAATGATAGAAAGTGCAATGCCAGAATATGTAGAAAAATCATACAAAAGCCCATTCATGATATTAACTTTCGTTGTAAAAGAAGACAAAAGAAAAGAAATCGCAGAAGCAGCTCATGTAGACCATACTGTTAGGGTCCAATCAGTTACAAAAGATATAAACATGCGTTACTATAGATTATTAAAAGAATTTGAAAAAATAACATCTACTCCAGTTTTATTAAACACATCTTTCAATGATAATGATGAACCAATAGTTATGTCTCCTAAAGATGCATTAAGAACATATATGGTTACAGGAATGGACTGTTTGGCTATTGGAAATTATTTATTGTCAAAAAAGAAATAAACCTCTAAAAAAACTTTCTAAACCAAACCTTAATTCTGTAACTTAAAACTAATCTTATCATGTCCAATCCTAAAAAGAATGCTTTAACTTTGCTTCCAGTAACAGAACTTTCTCCAACTCTTTCTTCATAATTCAAAGGAATCTCTAAATACCTTAAATTTGAGCTGACAATTGTAAGAATCATCTCTAAACCAAAGCTTGATCCTCCTTTCTTGAGTTTATGCTCAATCTTTTTCAAAGCATCTTTATGTATAAGCCTCATCGTGCATCCCGCATCTGTAAACCTAGGGGTATTAAAAGAAAATTGAACAATTTTTGCTATAAACCAATTTCCCCATTTAAGAAAAATTCCCATATT
>CAYIAV010000020.1:0-382 GCA_964361505.1 Candidatus Woesearchaeota archaeon
TCTGCTAAGATTATTTCAGGATCATTTGATAAAGCTCTTGCAATTGCAACTCTTTGTCTTTCTCCTCCTGATAACTCTGAAGGCAAATGATTGATCCTATTGTGAAGACTGACTAAAGCAAGCAATTCTTTTGCTTTTTCTTTTTGCTTTGTTTTGCTTGTACCTTGAAATAACATAGGAAGCATGACATTTTCTAAAGCAGATAGAGAGTGAATCAAATTAAAAGTTTGAAATACGAAACCAATTTTTTTCCCTCTTAATTGAGCTACTTCTGATTTTGATAATTTTGTCGTGTCTATGTTATCTATCTTTATTGAGCCTTCTGTCGGAAAGTCTAATGATCCTATTATCTGCATTGCTGTTGATTTTCCTGAGCGTGATG
>CAYIAV010000020.1:392-11096 GCA_964361505.1 Candidatus Woesearchaeota archaeon
GCTCTTCCGATCTCTTTGTTTATTTCAAAAGATACTGCATTAAGTGCGTTTACCTGTACTTTGTCTAAATAATAGATTTTTTTTACATTATGAAGCTGAATGACTTTTTGCATACATTTAGAAAGCTAAGTTTTGCTTTATAAATGTTTTTATTTTAGTTATTGAATAGTGGTTAATAAACAAGATTTTTAAATGACCCGAGTATCTTTCTTTTATGAGAAAACTTTTTGTTTGTTCTATTTTGGCATTATTGATAGTAATTGGATGTGGAGGAAATGAAATGAAAACAAAGGCAATAATTGAGACTAATCTTGGAAGTATGGAATTTGAGTTGTATGATAATTTAACTCCTAAGACTGTTGAAAACTTTGAGAAATTGACTAAAGAAGGGTTTTATAATGATATAAGATTTCATAGAGTTATTAAAGAGTTTATGATACAAGGAGGAGATCCTTTGACTAAGAATTCTGATTTAAAGCAATTTTGGGGAACTGGCGGACCTGGATATGTTATCCAAGATGAATTTGTTAAAGAATTAAGGCATAATAAAAAAGGACTTTTGTCTATGGCTAATTCTGGACCTAATACGGGGGGAAGCCAATTCTTTATTACTTTAATACCAACTCCGTGGCTTGATGACAAGCATGCTATTTTTGGCAAACTCATTGTAGGAGAAGAAGTTTTGGATAATATAGGAAAAGTTAAAACTGATTCGAGTGATAGGCCTGTTGAAGATGTTATTATTAAGAATATTGAGATTATAAAAGAAAAAAAGAGTGATATTCCTTCACAATCCAATTTGTTTAGAGAGTTAGTGAAGCTAGCCCTAGGAATGTAAAGAAACCTATAACATCAGTTGCTGTTGTGATAAATATTGTTGCAGATGATGCTGGGTCTTTTTTGAAATGCTTCATTATTAATGGAACTATTGTGCCGAAGAAACCAGATATCATGAGATTAAATACAATTGCTGTCCCAGTTATTAACCCAAGAAGTAAACTTTGGTTGAACAAATAGGCTACTGCTGCAACTATCAAGCCATTAATTAATCCATTTATTGCTCCTGCTATTACTTCATTAAATATTACCTTTTTCGCTGTTCTTAATTCAATTTCTTTTAGGGCTAGACCGCGAACAACAACAGCTAGTGTTTGAGTACCTGCATTACCTCCCATGCCTGCTACTACCGGCATGTAAGCTGCAAGCAATACAAAAGAAGAAATTGTATCTTTAAACAGACCAACTACTGAAGCTGCGAGAAATGCTGTTGCCAGATTTAATACCAACCATTTATAACGATATTTTACTTTTTTATAAATAGGATCATGAACGTTTTCTTCTTCACTAACACCTGCTGATTCATATAATTCTCTTGTTGACTCTTTATTAATTAATTTAATAACATCATCCGAGTATATAACCCCTAAGATACTTTTATTATCGTCTGTTACTACAATTTTATTCCCGGGATGTTTTTTGAAGACTCTTAAGACTCTTATTTCATCTCTGTCCTGTTTTATTGTAGGAACATGCTCTGCATAACTGCTAATCTTTTCTGTTTTTTTGCGCAAAGCAAATATATGGCCTGGAAGTTCACCTGTAAGATTATCTGATTTGTCTACTACCAAAATGGTTGGAAATTTTCCAGTTCTTTTTTCATGCTCTTGGATAATATTAGAAACTTGGTTAAAGGTTAGATCTTTGTTTACTTTAATATAATCTAAACTCATAAGCCCTGCTGCCGTTCTTGGATTAAACTTTAATAAAAACTCTACCTTCTTTCTAATATCCGAGCTTAATTCTGCTATAACACTTGTTCTCTTTTTTTGATCCAATATATTCTGAAGTAAATCTGTAATATCATCTGGTGCTAAATAGTTGAATATGTTTACTATTTCCTCTGTGTTCAATTGGTTCAGAAGCTTTTGCTGCACAAATTTAGACAATCTTAAAAGAACAAACCCTCTTTTTTCAATTGGAATCTCTTTAAGAATAGCTTTTTTTGGAGAAGATATTAATCTGTAAGAAATATCATTTTCCACTGCTTTTTTTGCCGTCATGCTGTTTTTAATTAAGCACTTTCTTATAAAACCTTCTTTTATCTAGAAAATGGATCTGACATAATAAAATATGTTATATCTTTAACTGATCTATACACTTCTTTTGTGGCATTACTTTCGACTAACAGCATAGCTCCGCCAATGCATACAGTAGAAAGTACAACAGCAGGCAAAACATAATCTCTCAATTCTGGCTTCTCTCCATCTAATATTTTTGAAACTAATCCCACATTTTTGTAAAAATACTAATGCTTAAATAAGTTCTCATTTGAGCTGAATGCTAGCTGTTAAGTGATAATCAAAATAGTGCGTTAAACATTAGATAATATATGACACAAATTTTTTTAAATTCCTGACTTTTATTTTTTATATGCCAAAAGGTGGATTAAAATTATTTGCTTGTAGAAGTGGCAGGAGATTTGGAGAGATGGTTGCGGGTGAATTAACTGCGAATGGTTGTTTAACTGAAGGATTATCTAAATATATATTTAATGGATTTGAATGCGGAGAAAATAAACAACATGGGTTAGAAAAGAGTGTGAGAGAAGCTGATGTTTTTGTTATCCAAGATTGTACTTTAAATGGAGAAATAGGAACCTCTGTGGATGATAATACTATGGAGCTATTAAGGTTTATTAATGGTTTAAGAGAGTCTTGTGCTGGAAAAATTACTGCAGTTATACCGATGCTACCATATTCTAGGCAAGATAAAATCTGGGAAAGGGGAGAGCCATATACTGCTAAGTTATTTGCGCAATTATTAGAATCTGCTGGTGCAAATCAGGTAGTAACTATGGATTTACATTCTGATCAAATTAGAGGGTTTTACAACATTCCTATGGAGCCACTCCATGCATCTTATGTACTACTTGATAGGTTAAAGCAAGATTTTATTGGCCGGTTAGAAGATGTTGTATTTTGTTCTACAGATGCTGGTGCTGCTGCCCTTGTTGGACATTATGCAAAAAGAGTAAACGGTAGAGTAGCTTTTGGAAACAAGGTTAAACATTATGGAGTAGGTGGAAAAGAAGTTGAAAGAGTAGATATAATTGGTGATGTTCAAGGAAAAATTGTTATAATTGGTGATGACATGATAGACACAGCAGGAAGTATTGTTAAAACTGCAGAAGGAGCTATTAGAGGGGGTGCTACTGAGGTATACGCATTTTGTGCACATGCTGTATTAAGCAATCCTGCTAGGGAAAGATTATTAAGCGCAAAAGAAGGTGGTATTTTAAGAAGAATTTATTTAACAGATAGTGTCACTCATCCTGATGGTTTTTTTCCGGAACAGCTAGTTAGTGGGGGATTTTATAAGGTTGTTTCTGTGGCACCTTTATTTGCTAGAGTTATACAAAAACTACATAAAGGCGAGGGTGTTAGTGAGGTGTATTTAGATTAAAATGATAATTCTTTGCTTTTAGAATTTAAACCTTTATTTTTTATTTTTTCGGAGCAACTGAGCGAACAGTTAAATTTTTAAAGGACTCTTTTAACATACTTGTTAGGACGACCATAGGGGCCTGGTTATACCCGATCCCATATACTAGTTGTTATGGCAATTGGTAGGGGATCTCGAACTCGGATTAAGTTTAAGATTTACTTAACTTACGGGATAGTCAAACAGGTCTCCGTTCCATGTTGTACTCTATTTTCATAGGGGAATCATGGAAAGTTGTCCGCTTTTTTTAAAGATGGGTCAAAAGCTCTCTTTTTAATTTTTTATCCTTATTGTTAAGCAAAATTTCTATTTGCATCTTGTTTAAATTCCTTAAAATTAACAAAATTACAGGTTTTTTCTAATAAAGGCTTTTTATCAAATAAAGTGAAACATGGATTTGTATTTATTGTGTAATTATAAATTTCATTTACCTCTTTGCTTGTTAATTCAACATAAGTTTTGTCTATTCTTTCTTCTGGATTACATTTTCCTTTTTCTCCTAAGATTATAAATTTGTTTGATTCATATAAAACTGGAAACTTCTTAAGAAAATTTTTATCTTTTGCCCATTCAGGCTCTGGTGTTTTTGAGAACAAGACTATAATGCCTCCTTCTTTAATTCTATTTTGCAGCAATTCTTTTCTTGGGAATATTTCTGTTGTTTTTTCTAAATAGTTTAACATTACCCATTCATTAGAGAAAACCCTGCATTCTTCTATATTTAATTCATTTAATTTAGATATTGCATCTTGATACTCTTCTTTTGAAGTGCTTATTGCTAAAGATGGGATTACTGAAGAGTATGAAAATAATACTATAAATAATGAGATTGTAAATACTTTTTGAGATTTCTTTTTTATAAAGTTAATTCCTAATACTGAAAAGTAAACTAAAGGAAGCGCTAAAGGGAACAAGTATCTTACTACTTTCAGCGGGGTGGTGTAGAACTGGTATAGCGTTAGAACACATATTAATAATATAAGAATACTTGTTTTATTTTTTTCTTTCCAATTTTTTATTAAAACTATTATTCCAATAAAAGCAAAAAGTATTAGAAATCCTGAAATCCATAGAAAATCCAGTATGTCTATCTGCAGATTTATGTATTCCCTGAACTTAAAGCCTATTGCGTAGAGATCTGCGAATGAAGTGAAAATGTTTCCTGTTTTTTGAAAATTGTATATGAACCACGGAATAAAAGGCAAGAGAAAAAAGAAAACATTTTTTATTATTTTTTTTATATCTTTATTTATAAAGATTAAAACTAAGAATATAAGAAAATTATAACGGGTTAATGCTGCAAGACCTAAAAACAAACCTGCATATGATTTTTCTTTTATTGTGAATATTAAAAATAGCTCAAGCAAAGCTAAAGACAATAATTCTGTACCATTGATAAAACCATGGAGAAGTGTAAATGGTGTTAAAGAAAAAAGGTAAAATAACTCTTTGTTTATACCTGAGGAATTTGCTAATTTGACTGAAGTATAGAAAAACAATAATGAAGCCAGGATTATGAATATATATTCTGCTAAAAGCCAACTGAAAATACTTAGTGCTGAAAGGATTAAAGGCATTAAAGGAGGCCTATAATGTTCATAATAAAAGCCTTTTCCTATAAAATATTTGGAATTTAAAACATAAGAAGCAAAATCCCATGAAAAATTTGTTAAATGCTGGTAGATAAAAAAAGTGGTAGACAAAATAAATAATAAAATCAGAAGCTTGTTTTCCATTAAAGATTCTTTCAGTTTGTTCATAAGATTAGTAAAATAGAATTATTTATATAATCCTATTGTGCCAATATTAAAAAAGAGGCAGTATGGGATTATTATTTGATAAAGAGTTTGATGAGATTTTATCAGGGCAGATTATTGCTTTGATAGCAGGGTTGATAGCTGGAGTATTCCTGGCATTTCAAACAGACAAACTTTTGCTGATTCCTGCTATGCTTATTCTCATTCCTGGGTTTTTAGAGATGCGTGGAAATATTGAAGGATCTTTGAGCTCTAGACTAAGTTCTGGTTTATTTTTGAAATTGATAAAACCTAAGCTGGAAAATACTGAGATAATAAAAGGGAACATAATAGCATCTTTTGTTCTTTCTATAATTATCAGCCTTGTGCTGGGATATATTGCGTTTATCATTGAGTATGTAGCTTTAGGAATTTTTTACCCTAAAATAATCGTAATAGCACTTATAGCAGGGGCTATATCAAACATAATAGGAATTATTTTCTCAGTATCATTGACTTTTTATTTATTTAAAAAAGGCCATGATCCTAACAATATGATGGGGCCTTCCATTACCTCTTTAGGTGATATAATAAGCATATTATCTCTAATGTTCGTGGTGGTGTTTATATGAGTTTAAATCACAAACTAAAGAAATTAATGAATGTTAAAAAGAGAGAGCTGCATCCTCTTATAAAACATGTTCATAAAAAACACAATATATCAAAAAAAACTCTTTTTTATGTTAAAGAATATTGCTCTAACAAAAATGTTACTTCTGTTATAATAAGAGAGAGCATAAAAGTATTAATCTTAGCTTCTATTATAAGCGCAATAGGCGGATTTAGACTTGAATCACTAAAGGACAAATTTGTTTTGATATTACCTATATTAATCTTATTTCCTGTATTGAACGGAATGATAGGTAATTACAGCATTATTTTTTCATCTAGGTATTCTACTATGATACATGAAGGCAAGATTGTGGATAATCCGTTTAAATGCAAGGAGCTAAGAAAACTTTTGTATCATTTAATGATAATAGGTGTGTTTACAGCAGTTTTAGCAGGTATATTTTCTTTGGTATTTGCAGGATTAAAAGGATTTGATACAAGCATAAGCTCAACTTTCAATGTTTTACTTATAACTATGATTGATGTAATATTGGTATCAACTGTTTTGTTTTTAGTGCTATCATACGTCGGCAAATATATATACAAAAAGAAAGAAGATCCTAACAATTTTTTGATTCCTATTTCTACATCTATAGCTGATTTATTGAATATAGTAACTTTAGCGGCATTAACTAACTTATTTTTCTTTTAGGAAATAATAATTTTTGTGTTAATTGATTGACCTGGCATGCCTTTTTCAAAATGAACCCTTAATAACCCCTTATTACCATGTGTTGTTTTGATTGTTCCTTTAATTTGCTTCTTTAATTTTCCTGGAGAAGTCCAAACTAAGGTTTTATTGATTAATTGAGAGGCTTTTTCTTTATTTGTAAAACTAGGAACTTCTACAATCATCTGGGTGTTGTATTTAGTTCTTCTGCTTCTTCTGAATTCGACAATTGTTCCTTCCATAGTAAAATTCTTATGAAATAAGGTTTAAAAGGTTTATGGAAACTAAAAATTTATGAGCTGGTTTAATTTTTCTTGTTTTCTTTGAAGATTAAAGCCAACTTTTTTATTAAAATTATCCAAATCTTTAATTACGATGGCGAAAACATTCCTTTTCAAACCATAACCTGAAGATATTTTACCCCCAATACCAAATTCACTTAACAAATCTTTAATTTGATTCAGACCATTTAAGTTAATTGAATACAACCTGATAACTCCTGATTTTTTACATTTAACTACACTCCCTTCATCGTCAGAAAAGGCCCTAATGAATTCCCTTTTAATCTCCTTAGAAGAGTTTAGCAATAATTTTTTTATTTTCCAATCCTTTGAGAAATAATTTGCATATCTCAGCAAGTCTTCATAGGCTAATTTTGATCTTAGCCTCACAAAAGGTATTAATTTGCCAGTTTTGCCCGAAGCTTTAAATCCATGAGTTAGTTTTAATCCATATACTTCAATCATATCTCTTTCAAATGAATTCAGTAATTCTATGTCTGAGACTTCGTATTTAATATTATAGTTGTGTCTGGTTATGTAAGCACACCCATCACCTATAGTGTGGGCAATAATTCTAGATTTTTCTTTTGTTAGTTTTTCTGAACCCTCTTTTAATTTTTTTATCCTCATATACTTAATTATAATATCCCGGAGGATAAAAAATTAGCGGTTTAAAAAAATAAAGATAAATCGTGATTTAAAATCCCTGCTGCCGGACTTGAACCGACAACCCCCCGGTATCAGCTGACTCATAATCATACCTTGCGAATGCATTAGGTCAAAGAGCACGTCTTTAGCTTCCAACTGGGACACAGCCGAGTGCTCTACCGTTGAGCTAAGCAGGGTTGTCTAAAATAGCAGGGGGGTATTTTTAAATATATTTATTTTCAAAATTTTAACCTTTAAAGGCAGGTTTATTAATTGTTCTATACTTTACAAATTATGAAGACTGAAGTTGTAGGATTTAATTTATGTTTTATTCTCAAGAATGATAGAGAGTTATATAGCCTTGTTCCAGAGAATATGCGACCACCCATGACTATTGGAACAAAGGGTCTGCCTGTTGATAAACAATCTTTAACTTCTAGGCTATGTACTGCTAGTGGTGTTGAACTAGCTACTAAAACTACACTTAAGTTTGTTCCTGAAACACTAAATGGAGGGGGTATTGACATTGAATTTAAACCTGCTGGAGAGCATGATTGGTATAAAATAAAGGCAATAAATATTAGCGCTGCATATCGCTTATTTGATCAATTAGCAAGTAATAGGCATGTTGTTGCCCGCTATGCTGGAGATTTTAGAATAGATATTAAGTTTGACTGGTAATTTTTTGTAGAAACATTTAATAAGAAAAACATATTTATTTATTGCATGGAAAAACTGGATATGATGGGCTTGTTCTCCACTAATCTAAATGAAGTAAGAGATTTTATTAAGAATTTAAAGGAAAGGGCTTTTCAGTATAGAGATTCTCCTTTAGTGCCATTATATGATTTTGGGAAAAATAATGCTTCATGGCTCAATGAGAGAATTGATTTTCTAATTCACACTGTCAATAAGCTAGAGAGTTCTTATTGCAGTACTATAATTTTTGCATTAAAGGACATTCAAAATGATGTTTTTGTATTGGCTTTAGAGGTTGATTCTGCAAATAGAGGCCATAAAGAGTCTAGAGGAAAAATTCCAATATATGCTGGCAAGATTTATAACAATATTTTAACTGTTGAAAGATATGCTCAGGCTCTTAAGAAATCAAAGTTTTGAAATTTGAACTTGATCTGCTACTTTTTGGAGGTTTATACCTGTTTTTAATTCTGCTGCTGTAAATTGCACCCCACTTGGAATGTCTGTAGCTAACTGCTCTAAAACTTCTAATCCTACAAAGTTTATTACAATTTCGCGCTTTTCTGAGGTTCCTATGTTTCCTATTAAAATTGTATAGTCTCCTCCTTTAAGCTTTGCAGGTAAATCAACATTCCTTGAATAACCATTTTCAACAAATGCTGCTATGTTTATTTCATTTTTTACTAATCTTGCTAGATCTTCTGCTGTTTGGACACTTTCCCTTTCATAACTGAGATTAAGATAATATGCTGATATACCAATGAATACCATTAATAGGACTATTGCTATGCCTACAAATGTTACAAATTCTATTGCTACTTGTGATTTATGCTGCTTCATCATCATCAGTGAGAGAACTACATTGTGGGTCTGGTAGAGGATATGGGGGGATTGGAATTTGGTTCTTATCTAGTTGGCCATCTCCTTCATTATCAAGGCTGTCTGAACACATAGTACAATGCCAGGCTTTATTCTTACAGATTAAACCACATGGAGATCTGCAGTTAAATGCTGAGCATGTGGCTCCTGTATTTTCAGATGTTTCTCCTTCATTACAGATTATGTTTACTGAGACTCTGTTTCCAAGAGATCTTACTGTTATTGATTTTTTACCTTGGATATTAGGAAGAATGCCTGATAGAGGGACAGAAGCTACTTCTACTATTTCCTGAATATTGCCTTTTGAATCTTTGGTCCTAAAAACAATTTCTTTATTGACAAATTCTATTGCTTCTATGTTTGAAGGAAAAGAAACTTCTATATTTTTTTGGTTGTCTTCTCCTAGATAATACACTTCATTTGCTGCTTTTACGATTTCATTCGCTATTTGGCTGGCTTTAGATGAAGATAAAGCATCTGATGAGCTACCTGAATATCTTATATAGATGTATGTAGCTGGAATTAGCATAATTATGACAAAACCTATGATGATAATATATTCCATTGAGACTTGGGCTTTTTTTTGAGAATGCATATTTAACTGATTTTTTTAGAATATAAAAAAGTATCTTACAATGGTTTAGATGCGGCACATTTTATTTTCTTTTTAAACTCCTGTGAACTATTGTTTAGTATACAACAAAGTTTAAATACTAATTATCATACATTATATTGGGGTTAAGGGAAATTTTTTATGCTATGTTTATATTAATAATAAAAAAGAGGTGAATAAAAAAATGGCAGCAAGAAGAAGTGCTTCTGCAGCTAGAGAATCTTCATCCAGAAGAAGATCATCTGCAGCATCTAAAAGAAGGAGGTAATACCTTTTTTTCTTAATTTTTCTTTCTTTTTTTATTTTTGATATTATATTTTTTTTAAATTCTCTTTTGGTAGCATTAGAAACTGATTCATCTCCGAGGGATTTCTAGAGATATTTATAGAACCTTCTGTTTTGTTTATAAGCAATCATTCTTTATATGCTATAACAAGTCTTGGCTTTAATCCCTGATCTTGATAATCGCTTGTATTAAAATCAAAATATCCCTCCCAATTTTCATCTGCTGAAGTTAGTAATAATCCATTGTTTGCAAATCCTGATACCCAAGATATAGCTGCTAAAGTTATGTCCCATCTTCTCCACTCATATCCAGGATCAATATCTATTGCATCTTGAACTTTTGTTTCAAAACTAGGCTGATTGTTCCAGTTTAGACCTCCCTCTGACCAGCCGGATGATACTCTCCTCACTTCAATCCTGCCAACTTTACTACCAGAATCTGACCTCATTGTGCCCAGTAATTCTAAATATACTTTTTCTATATCCAAGCCTTGTGCGCTAGACATATCAAATTTAATATATGCCCTGTTTATAGAATAATTACCAGGATCTTCATCTCTTCCAACAAAAGCAGATTCACTATCTGGCCACTCTAAAAATAAATTTTGAGTACTGCAAGAAGAACAGACTAATTTTTCAATTCTAGTATCTATTCCATTGCTTGGCTGTATCGTTAGTGTTCTGAGTTCTTGCGATTTCGACTTTTGCATTACATAATCA
>CAYIAV010000021.1:0-11082 GCA_964361505.1 Candidatus Woesearchaeota archaeon
AAAAAGAAAACTTAATTTTTTTAATCAGTCAAAGTCCCGTAGATGCAACAATGCACAAAAAACAAAAGGTATATAAAGTGTAGACACCTATATATTTTATGTTTATAGAAACAAGATTACAAGGAAAGAAAAAGAAGTATTACCTTATACATCCTTATAGGATTGGTGGTAAGGTTAAAAGAGTTTCTAGATATCTCGGTTCTGATTTAACTAAAAAAGAACTTGAAAAATTAAGGAGAAGGGCTGAGAAACTATTGCTTGAGCATATAAAGGAAAAACATCTGTTTGAATTAAGTGATGAGGAAATAAGAGAGCTGAAAAAATATGAAAAAAAAATTAACATAGAGCATCTTCATAAGAGTTTAGACTGGAACAAATTTACTAAGGAGTTTACATATAATACTAATGCTATTGAGGGTTCTACTGTCAGTTATAAAGAAGCTGAAGAGATTATAGAGAAAGAGAAAACTCCAAAAGATTATGATGAGATAGAAACACTAAATGTTGCTGAGGCTTTAGATTTTGTGAGAAAAACAAAACAGAAATTATCCTTGGGTTTGATAAAGAAAATACATTATATTTGTTTTAAGGGAACAAAAGAATTTGCCGGAAAGTTTAGGAATGTTGAAGTTGCTGTTGTTGATGCTTTTGGTAATATGGTTCATAGAGGGGCTCCAGCTGAGGATGTAGAAGATTTATTAAAAGAGTTAATAGATTGGTATAAAAAGAATAATAAAAAATATCCTCCCCTGCTTTTAGCTGCTTTAGTTCATAATCAATTTGAGAATATTCACCCTTTCCAAGATGGAAACGGGAGAGTTGGAAGGTTATTATTGAATTATGTTCTTTTAAAGAAGAATTATCCTCCAATTAATATAAAATTAAAAAATAGAAGAGAATATTATAAAGTTCTGCAGAATTTTGAGAGAAAGGGAGATATTAAGTCTACAATAAGATTTTTGATTTCGCAATACAGAAGCAAATAGGTGTCTACATTTTTGTGATTGTAGACACCTTTTTAAAACTATCTTCTGTAAAATATGTATGAAATTGGGTGTTTTATTTTCAGGGGGAAAAGATAGCAATTATGCTTTGTTTAAGGCTAGTAAGACAAATGATGTTCAGGTATTGATTAGTTTAGATTCTGAGAATAAAGATAGTTATATGTTTCATACTCCTATAGAGAAAGTTAAGGAGCAAGCTGAGAAGTTAAAAATTCCTTTGATTAAAGTTAAAACTAAAGGCAAGAAAGAAGAGGAATTAAGAGATTTAAAAAAGGCTATAAAAAAATCTATAGAAGAATTTGAGATTGAGGGAATAGTAACCGGGGCTGTGGCTTCTACTTATCAAGCTTCAAGAATCCAGAGGATTTGTGATGAATTAAACTTGTGGTGTTTTAATCCTTTATGGCAGATGGATCAAGAAAAGTTATTGAGAGATTTGATTAAAGAGGGGTTTAAATTTAAAATAGTTAAAGTTTCTAGTGATGGATTAGATGAAAAATGGATTAACAGAATTATTGATAATAAGGCTATTGATGAATTGATAAAACTGAGAGATAAATATGGAATAAATGTTGCTTTTGAGGGTGGTGAGGCGGAGACCGAGGTTATCGATGGACCTTTATTTAAAAAATGAAAAAGACTTATTCTGAGATTGGATTTGGGAACAATAGTTTTTTATCTACCGAGGTAGAAGATGGAAAGAATGAGTGTAGAGTGAGCAAATTTCTAATCCCTAAAAAAATACTTGGTATCTATTTTAGGGTATGGATTTTAAATAAAGTTGTGATTGTTTCATCTTTAGAGGGTATAAAATTACAAAGAAGAGACAAATCAAAATTTAAGTTACTTTTTGGAATAGATGGAATGATAAAATGATACTAGTTATTAAAGTTAATAAATTTGAACTTCATGATGAAGAATTTGTCAGACCTGTAACACAATTGTTAAAAGATTTTAAAGTTATTCATTATAAAAAATTTAAAAAAAGCGATTTAGAAAAATCTGAAAAAGTAATAATTTGTGGAACTGCCTTAAAAGATAATGGATTTATCAGTGATTTAGAGAAATTTTCTTGGCTAAAAGAGTGTAATAAACCTGTTTTAGGGATTTGCGCGGGAATGGAAATTATTGGGACAGTCTTTAATTGCCCTTTAAAAAAGTCTGCTGAAATTGGGATGACTAAAATAAAAACTGTTAAGGAAAATAGGTTATTTAGCTCTGAATTTGAAGCCTACAGTTTACATAATTATTCTGTGAACAAATCAGATGAAGTAGAAGTTATTGCTAAGTCTGGCAATTGCATTAATGCTATTAAAGTGAGAGATAAGGAAATTTATGGAGTTTTATTTCATCCAGAGGTTAGAAATCAAAAGATTATAAGCAATTTTTTGAAAATTTAATAACCGCTAAAAGAGTCTAGCTTAATATTTTTAGCATTTAATTCTTTTAACATTTTATATACAGATTCTACCATTTTTGAAGCTCCTGCGATATACCAGATTTTGTCTTGAATGTTTTCTACATGATCTTGAATAAATTCTTTGTCAATTCTTCCTTTATTGCCTTTGTAGCCTAGATCTTCAGTGATTGTGTGAACAATTCTTATGTTTTTGTTTTTTTCAGCTAACTCATCTAATTCTTTTTTAAAAGCAATATTTTTAAATAATTTACTTGAATAAATCAAAGTAACTCTTGTATTCATTTCTTTATCTGTTAAATACCTTAAAATCCCTATGAAAGGGGTGATGCCTATGCCTCCTGCTATGAAGACTATATCTTTTTCAAAATCTTCATAATAAAACTTTTTACCATAAGGCCCTGACACTATTAATTCATCTTCTAACTGTAAGGAGTTTAATTCCTGTTTAAATGAACTGTCTTTTCTAATAATTGTTGCAAATTCTAAAAAATTTTGAGTTGGAGATGAAACTAAAGAAAAAGGCTTTCCATTTTCAGGAGCTATTTCAACAAAAATATGCTGGCCTGGAAGATAATCAAAGTTTTTAGGCTTTTCAAGAACAAATGATTTTGTCAAATCTGCTATCTCTTTTACTTCAATAATTTTTAACTTTAAGTTTTCCTGAATCATTTTTCAATGTCATGCTTTTCAATAGAAACGCTTCCTTCTGCAACTTTAATGACAACTTCGTCATCGTGTTTGAAGTTTGTTGATGCTGTTACTGATTCTGGCAACCTTATGATTCCTGCTTTGATAATTATATTTGCTAAGAATTCATTTGATTTTTTTTGCTTTAGTTCTTTCATTACTTTTTTGTAATCTTTATCTGCTTTCATGGCATGAAACTCTTTAGTTCTTTCAAAAAGGAATTTGGCTATTTCATTGGCAATATCGAGCTTTGTTACTTTTGTTAGACCTTGAATACCTGGGCTTACATTTACTTCGACTACATAAGGCCTTAATCCTTTTAGGATGTCAATTGCGCATAATTCTGCTTTAATGCTTTTGGCACTTTTTATAGCAATATGCTCTGTATCTGAATCTAATGTAACTTTTTTACCTTTGCCACCCATGTGGATATTTGCCCTTAATTCCCCTTTTGAGGCTTTTCTCTGCATTGCGGCAATAACTTTATCTCCTAGAACTAATGCTCTTAAATCTGTTGCCCCTGTTTCTACATACTCCTGGACGATGTAAGGCTGCTTGAAGACTTCTAAAGCGTCTAATATTGAATTAGCACTTTCTACAGAATCAGCAAACATGACTCCTTTTCCATGTGTTCCTGAAGGAATTTTAATAATTGCTGGGAAATGAGAATTAGCCACTAATCTTTTAGCTTCTTCTACTGTTCCTGCTAGATATGTTTTTGGAATCTCAATTCCTGCTTTTTGCAGCTCTATTAAAGTTAAGAATTTATCATGACCTAAAGTGTAGGATTCCGGCAGTAAAGGAGTATAACATTTATCCTCTAAAACTGTGATAATGCTTCTTGATAATAAAGCATACTTGTAAGAACCTTTACAGTAAACGCAGTCATAATCTTTTATTGGCTTGCCTTCATAGATAATTTGGTGCTTATCCTTATAGCCTAAGTGCACTTCTATCTTTTTTATGTTAAGCATGTCAACTTCATCGAAGAAGGCCTTTGCCTTTTCAGCAATCATTTGACTACTGCCACTGCTCAAGCTTATTATTGCTAATCTCATTTTTTCAATGGGTCAATTATAAATTTTCCCTTCTTAAGTATAGAATCCCCCAACAACACCTTATATTTTAACCTTTTCCTATCTACAATATTAAAAATTCCATTGAATTTTCTGCTTTTTATCTCTAATTTTGCCTTTAAAACAGGCCTAGTAGTTGAACCGTGTACATTAGTATAATCCCTAACTGCTATTATTGGACCTAACTTTAACTCTGCTGCCAAGTTAATGTCTATTGAAGATCTATTGGCACCTGTATCTATTTTTGCCAAAACTTCTTTTCCTTCTATTTTAACCTTTTCAACTAAACCTACAACTTCTCTCTTTCTTGGGATTTCTGTTTTCATTAGAATGAAGGAGTTTTAGGCTTTTTTAAACATTTCTACTTCTTTTTTTACGCTACAATTTTTCAAAGAAAAAAAGTGTACTATATTTAAAATTTGATTAACTCAATTTAGTGACAAGACCAGAAATTTTTCGCGGTGGTTCGCCACCCTGATATACCCCACACAACCTACCATATCTCAGGTTCCTGTCGTAACCAATAAGACTAGACCTGTTGTTCACACCAAGCCTATGAAACCACATTTGCCTTGCAAATGATTTATCTTTTAGGTTTGCTAGCCAAATAAGCATTTCCTTAATCCCGGCATTCCTTAAAAATTGGCCATATTGCTCTGCAATGTCTTCAAAAGCATAAACTATTATTGGATATTCAGCAAATCTGTTTGTTGGTATTGATTTTTCTGATAATTCAACTGAGTCTGCTAAGGATTCCTGAACTTGAACATCAGTTAAATAAAACTCTGCTCCATTTCTATGACAATTTGTTGCTTCTTGAGCATTTGCCATTATTGGTGAATTTTTAGTTAAGAATCTGCCTTTATTAGGAACATAAAGAACTCCTTCTCTTGTCCAGTTTCCATTTCTTGATATATCGTGAGCTTGTCCATACTGTATTCTTAACCGGGCATTTTGTTTTAGAGAAATAATTTTATAATTTTCTTGCTCTAATGCTTTTTTTCCTTGATCGAAATGAGCATGTATATAAGCTGAGTATGTTACATTTGGTTTTATATCCACTGTAAGATTTGCCATAGGTTGTTAGAGAAAGTCGATTTTTTTAAATTTTTCGGTTTTGTTACTATTATAAAGAAATAATTTCATTGTATTCTTACTTCTGTTTTGATTGTGAGATTTTGGAGGTTAATTTTATATATTCAAAAATAATTATGATAATATGCGCGCCATTTCTTTAAAAAAAAATTACCCTTATGTTATACTTTCTTTATTCGTTCTTGTGTTAATACTTTCTTTTGTTGTTGTCCAGCCATTTATTATATCCTTTTTATCTGGATTGGTTTTATCATACCTTTTTTATCCTGTCTATAAGAAATTAAATTCTAAAATTGGAAACGATACTGTTTCTGCTTTTATTATGGTTATAACTCTTTGCGCTATTGTTATTGTTCCTTCTTACTTTGCTATTGACTTGCTGATAAAAGAGTCTCTGCTTTTATTTTCCAAACTCAACACCTCATCTTTGCCTTTTATTCAATCATTTTCTTCTATTACTGACAATATTACTCCTTTGCTTTTTGGCAAGGCGCCTGAATTAGTATTGACAATCCCTCATTTTTTATTAAATCTTTTTATTACTTTGTTTATTTTGTTTTATTTCTTTAAAGATGGGGATCTTATTTTAGAAAAGCTAGAAGAAATTATTCCATTAAACAGGAAAGATAAAAATTTGTTTATTGATGAATTTAAGGAGATTACTCATGCTGTTGTTTATGGAATGTTGTTAACTGGAGTTTTACAAGCATTAGCTATAATAATTGCATTTTATATTTTTGGAGTTTCTTCTCCTTTCTTATGGGGATTTGTTGTTTTAATCTTTTCAATACTGCCCGGGTTGGGACCTGCTATAGTCTGGGTTCCTGCTGCTGTTCTTAAATACTTTGATGGAAACAATATTGCTACTTTTGGAATTGCTTTAACAGGCATATTAATAATTACCCCAATCGAGACCTTTTTGAAACCTAAACTGATAGGGGATAAGTCAAAACTACATCCTATTGTTGTTCTCCTTGGGGTTTTAGGGGGCATTAATTTTATGGGTTTTATTGGTGTTGTATTTGGACCTTGGATTTTAGCCATATTTGCAACATTTGTAAAAGCTTATATTAAGAAGATAGAAGATTAAAAGATTTTATAGAGCCATAGGATTAAGGATGTACTTCTTAAGTTCTTACTCGTAATATGCATATCTGAAAAATCCATTATTAAATGAACAACCAGCCCCATTATTATGGTTGGAATTGAGATTACTATGCTTAATATTAATAAAAACAACCAGAACTCTATTACATGGAAAATATGCAAACGATCTATGCTATTTAACTGCATTCTTTCTTTATGAAAAAAATAAGAATTTCTTGGGTTGAAATCTTTAAAGTTTAAAGCATACCAAAAGTAATGGTCTATATCTATTAAAAATCCTGATATGAAGACTAGTAGAGATGAGAAACCGTAAGCAGGAAAGAGTAAACTGCTTAATATACAACTAGCTATGAAATGTTTTGAGATATCCATATGTTTTTTAAATTGGAAATTTATAAAAGCTATGCGGAGATGGCACAACTCGGTACTGCGCCGGATTTAAAAGGCGAATCTCGAATCGAGATGTGAAAACCGGTTTCCTTTGGATATCTGGGTTCAAATCCCAGTCTCCGCGCATGATACTCTTGTGATACCGCCAAGATAATCTTGAGTAAGAATTCACAGCCTAAAATATCTTATGGCTCCTCTCTTGGAATATCTGTCTTATCAAAATCTTTATCATAACTCAAAATAGAATTGCAGTTATTAAGCGATGCACAGCAATAATGAATAACATCAAAAATACTTAACTTTAATTCCTGGGTCTTCCTCAACGCCTCAAATACCAGATTAATATCCACGGCAACGATAATAAGGTTGGATTTAAGCAATCCTTTAATTGCATGCTGTGCTATCTCCCTACTTCCTGTCTCTTTTTCTATTATGAAGAAGGCTTCAGTAAGGTTAAAAGTGTTTATTATTCCTCCTTCTGTTATCGCCTTCTGACACTTGGCAGTATTATCATTTTTATAAAATGCATATGCCAGAACATTGCTATCTATGAATTTCATGCTCAATCATCTCATCCATTTGCCTTGCTTTTAGCCCGTGCTTGGGTTTAATTTTTCTGGCCTGCTCAAAAAGAGTATTTAAATTTTCTTCAATAGGAGTGATTATTATGCATTTGCCTTTCTTGTTCAGCTCTACCCTACTCCCTGCTTTCAAATTTAAATTTCTTCTGTATTCATAGGGGATTGTAAGCTGCTGTCCTTTGCTTATGGTAACTATCATTTTTATCACCTTTACAATATTTAATTCTTAATGCTTAATTAAGCATTGAACTATTTAAACTTTTCTATTGTGGTTTCAATAACAGCGTTTAGTATCTCTCTTCTTCTCAATCCTGTCTTCGCGCTTACTCTAAGTTAACTTTAAAACCCTTTTGTAGTTATTAAAGACATGGATGTTATTCTTCCTTGTGCGGGGTATGGGACTAGATTAAGCAGGGAAATAACTAATGGACTGCCCAAACATCTTCTTCCCGTTTGCGGGCAACCAGTTATTGAGCATACATTAATGCAACTGGATGCAATGGATGAAGTAAGAAGAGTTTATGTTGTAACAAATGATTTTTTTTATAAAGAATTTGATGAATATCTTCTCGGCTCAAGATTTGGAACTAAAGTTGCTCTTGTAAATAATAGATCAACAGCAAACGAAAACAGGGTGGGAACTGTTGGTGATGTTGCCATGATAGTTGAAGAGGGCAGGCTTACTGATGATCTTATGGTTATACTTGCTGATAATCTTTATGACTTTAAACTGTATGAGGCTTTAGACACATTTAGATCTTTTGCACCAAGAATTCCTTTAGTTGTGTCATATGACCTGAAAGATAAAAGTAAAGTTAGAGGAAGATTTGGTGTTTTGATGCATGATGAAAAAAATTACATAACCGGATTTGAGGAAAAACCTGAAAATCCTGAGTCTACTTTGGCTTCTACAGGAATTTACATTTTTCCAAAAGAAAGCTTGCGCAGAATTACAGAGTATAAAAAAAATGCAAGAGGGGACTTGACTAAGCTAGATAGAATGGGCGATTTTGTTAGATGGCTAACTGGTGTTGAAAGATGTGTAACTCATGTATATGATTCTGAAAGATACAGATGGATAGATATTGGTACGGTAGAAACTTATAATGAAGCTCAGAGAATGTGGGCCAATAAGTCTATATAATTTCTTCTAACATTGCTGCAAAAGCAGGCCTTGTGATTAATATGCCTGCTGTTACACCTACAATTGTTGCTAATGCGAAACCCCTGAACAAACCTGCTCCTGCCCAGAATAAAGGAAGCATTGCTGCAAATATTGCTGCATACGCAACCAGAATAATGAAAAATGCATTCTTTATATTTTGTTTTAAAGAAGATTGTTGACCTTTAAGAACTTCATCTGTTATGACTATTTGATCGTTTAAACCAGTACCAATAGTTGCTATAATTCCTGCAATTGTTGCTATATCAATATTTTGTTTAAATAATGCTGCAAAGCCTAAAATTATTGAAATTTCAGAAACTAAAGTGATAATCATTGGTATTATTATCTTGAACTTTCTGTAGCGGATAAAGATGAATATGCAGACAGCTAACAATGATGTTAATCCTGCAAATATTGCATTTTTAAGAAATGATTCTCCCAAAACTGGGCTAATTGATTTTAATTCAAGGATATCAAGTTTTGTTGGCAAGCTTCCTGTTAACAATATTGTTTGAAGCTTATTCATCTCGCGAGTTGTATCTTTTATAGCATCTTCCTGTATTACTCCAAATCCTGGTCCGGAAATGCTAATTTGAGTTGCCTCTACACCTTTTAAAGTTGAAGCAATTTGTAAGCTGCTTATCAATTTATCATCAATGTAAAGGTCAAGAGGCTTACTTAAGTATCGGTTATTAAGCGCAGAAGATGTGTTTATATCAAGTTTAGATGTTGCATCTGCCTGGCTTTTAGCTGCTTTAGGTGATAATGTTATTGAAAATTCAAAAGTACACTGATATTGAGATTCTACAGGAATGCAGCTTCTTATACCTGAACATGTTCCATCATCTTTGCATACATACGTTAGATCTTCTTTGCTTCCAGTAAAAACAGTTTCATTATTAATTCTAGCTTCAAATTTACCTTGTTTAGCTATTAAATCTTCAACATCTTCTCGGGTAGCTCCTGCAATTTCAATAATTACAAATTTATTACCCAGCAAATCAGAGGCTTCTCTTATTTGAACGTCTGATAATCCAAAAGCATTGAGCCTGTTTTCCATTATCTGGATTAATGTTTTGAATTCTTGATCTGTTAATTTTTCTTGAGGCTTTAATATTGCTCTGCTACCTCCCTCCAAATCAAGACCTTTTCTTAGATTAGAACTAACTATTTTCCCTACGGAAATTCCTAAATCATCTGTTTTTTTTACTAAAATATATTCCTGTTTATTTGTTGTTACTTTGATACTTTGATTAGCCTGGACTTTTTCAATTTCTTTAATATAAGAATCAATGTCTTTTATTTCTACACCGTTTATTGCTGTTATTATTTCTCTGTTTTTAGGAGCAATGTTTGGAGGAACGGACATTCCAGATAGAGAAGCTTCACTAAATGCTTCAACACTTTTTATTGCTACACCATCTTTATGAAAACTTGGATTTATTGAAACTAACACCAATAGTAAGAAAAATAGCAATATTAACATTCTTGGTCTTTTAATTAAATTTTTTATCATTGCATACCTCTTTTTTTAGCATACCAGATTAGCATTGGACCATTTCCAAGATAGGTTGCTATTATGTCTATTATTATTGCTATTAAGATTATAGAAAATATTTCTTGCAAAACAGGATTTACTGTGAATATTAATGCTACTGTCATAGCGATTATTGTAGCAAAACTCATAGTTAATCCTGTTTTAATTCCTGACATCATTCTTTTCAATAGCGTTGAATCTGAGCGCTTTATCATTCTTGTAGTTAACAAAACATCTGTATCAATACTATAACCAATTATCAAAAGAAAAGCTGTGATTCCTGGTGCGCTTAGTTTCATTCCTAAAATGCTGGCTATTGTTAATGTTACTACTAAGTCTATTGTTGCAGCGCTTATTACTGCAATTGATGGAATAAAAGTTCTAAAGGATATAAAAACAATTAAAGCCATTAAGATAAATGAAACTATTAATACTATTATTAAAGATTTATAGAAAGAAGAAGCAAATGCTGCATTTATTATTCTTGAACTGTATTGATCTTCAGTAAAATCTATTTTTGAAGATAAAAGAGACTTTACTTCTGATTCGTCTGTGCTGCTAAGTTTTATTGTGACTCCTAAGCTTTTTGTCGAAGAAAAATCGCTTAATTCCCTGACTGAAAAATCTTCATACTTACTTAATACAGATTCAACTTCTTGCGCTGTTAAACCTGGCTTGTCTATTGTTAGTTCTATTCCACCTTTTAATTCTACATCCCGTTTTATTATTTCACCCTTAGATAGATAATTGTATGTTAGAAAACCTAAGCTTAGTATCAGCATTAACAATGGGATTATCATTAATTTTTTGTAATTTTTGTCGTAAAATGCTTCTATCTTTTCTTCCATTCTAAACTACTTTTGAATAGCATTTAAATAGTTTATTATTAAAAGGCTTTATAGATTTTAAAAGAATTTTAAAATTAATTTATTGAGTTAATTTGCTAACTAAGCCAGAATTTTTTTCGGTGGCTTCGCCACCCTGACGTACCCCACGAACCAAGTTGCCGTAGACCAAGTT
>CAYIAV010000022.1:0-11033 GCA_964361505.1 Candidatus Woesearchaeota archaeon
TCTCTAACCCGAAAGGAGGGAAACCTCCTTCTTAAAAAAGATTTTGAACGCACCCCTAAAAATAAAAATCTTTAAATATAAAAGAAGTAATAAAGAATTATGAAATTTTCAAAATATGTTTATACAGTAATAGTCCTATTAATTTACATTCCTTTAGTATTTATGGGTGCAAATGTATTCTTCCCAAAATACACAGGTCCAGACAGTTATTACCAATATGAAGAATGTGCTCTTCCAACACCAGCAGGTTCAACACAAGACCTAAAAACACAAGAATGTTACAAAGAACAAGAAAAAAAACGTATGGAGTTTGAAAGGGAAAAAAACAATTATAATGTAAGAAAGTATTTGTTTGTTGTCATTTTCAGTTTAATTTCTCTATTGGTTATAAGTTTTATAAAAACAGAAGAAGTAATAAAATTGGGAATATTTTCTGGGGCAACAATATCAACTTTTGTCTCAACTTTAATATACTTTAACACAAAATCAAAGATAGGATTTCTAGTCTTAGTTTTAATTTTCATTTTAGTTATTTATTATATAAACAAAAACAAAAAGGAATTATTTAATTAAAATTATTTCCTAACGATGAGCTCAATTACATCACTATTTTTTAAAAGATGCTCTTTCCCGACAGTTCTTTTTGTTTTAACATCAATAGCTCTGATGAAATTTTTGCCAAAATCAGTATGTAATTTATAAGCAAAATCTAAAGCAGTGCTTCCATCTTTCATTAAAAAACAATCAGGAAGAATATTTCCATCTTTATCTTCTAGTTTATTCACACCGCCAGGATAAACAGCAATATAATTTAAAATATTAAAAACAACTTTATTCAGAACCTCCTGAACACCAGTATTGCCATAAGAATCCAAAAACTTTTTCATAAATTCTAAAGCTTTTTTATGATCATCGCTTATATTGTTATTAACAATTTTAAAATTATTCTCGCCAGGAACATATTCAATAATTTTTTTCTTAGCAGCTTCTCTAAATGCTAATTCAATTTCAGCACTGCAAGCAGTAATATCATACCTATCTTTCAATCTCTCATAATTTTTCAAAGCTCCTTTGACATCTATCTTATTAGCAACTATCACCATAGGCTTAGTTTTTTTTCTTAATTCTCTAGCTAAATTCAATAAATCATTCTCTTTCCAGTCGCTTGGTCTTAAGCTCAAATTTAATTTTTTAAGAACATCATCAGTAATAGCTTCATTAACTCTTAATCCAGATAACTGTTTTGCAATAGCTTTTTTCACATCTAAGTTCTCTTGAATTACTGTCCTAGAAAATCTTTCCCATCCCTTTTTGATAATCCTCAAATACCATTGGTCTAGTTCATTTTCTAAAAACTTAATATCATCCTCAGGATCATAATCAACAGCCCTATTTCCCTCAGAATCAGTATTTCCAGAAATATCAATTACTTGTATCAAAGCATCTGCTTCATTTAAATCATCTAAGAATTGAGAGCCTAAACCTTTTCCTTCATATGCTCCAGGAACCAGGCCAGCAACATCTATTAAATCTATTGGAATAAACCTATTATGATTTAAACAAAATCCTTGTCTTGGATTACATTGCTCATTAAAGAATTTATCAACACATTCTATTTTAACGTATCCTGTTCCCCTGTTAGGTTTAATAGTTACAAAGGGTCTGTCTCCTATCTCAACCTCTGCCAAAGTAGCAGCCTTAAAGAATGTACTTTTACCTTTATTGGGCATGCCCACAATTCCGATTAACATA
Source organism: Candidatus Woesearchaeota archaeon (assembly GCA_964361505.1). Classification (GTDB taxonomy): domain Archaea; phylum Nanobdellota; class Nanobdellia; order SCGC-AAA011-G17; family GW2011-AR20; genus JACQNJ01. Next base: position 1,753 of record CAYIAV010000022.1, read on the forward strand.
AGAATTAAAATTTAAATTAACTTTTAAACTTAACTGCAGTCCCGTAAACAAGAATTTCAGCAGCTCCCTGCATAACTTCAGCAGTAACAAACCTGACATTAACCACAGCATCAGCTTTTAATTTCTCAGCTTCCTCTTCCATTCTTTTAAATGCCTCTTCTCTAGCCTCAGTAATCATCTTGGTATATCCCTTAATCTCTCCTCCAACTATTTGTCTAAATCCAGCTAAAATATCACTACCAATATGTCTGGCTCTTATGGTATTTCCTTTGACAATCCCAAGAATCTCTTTAATCTTCTTCCCAGGAATAGTATCAGTTGTTGTAAGTATCATAAATTATCAAAATTAAATAGAATATAAATATTTATCGAAAATCATATTGGTTACTTATACTATCATAATGTAAAAAGTAGCCTTCTTCCTTAACAATTCTTCTTAATTGAGGTTTTAAAATATCCAAAAATTTCTGCCCAACTTCTTGTCTTGCATTCTCCATTGATAAAACATGCACTCCAATCTCAAGACCCCCTAGTCTGGGTGAAGTCAATAACCCCCTTGCATGAACCAAATTTATTGAACCATCTTCTAAACCAATTTCACGTGTAAGAAGGTCTATATTCCTATAAGGAAATATTTCTCCATCTAAAGGCCCTATATCTACACCTACAACATTACCTCCTAAAGAATGGATAATCCTACATAACCAGGGTGCATATGTTTGTGTTGCTACATTATCTCCCCCATACAAAAAAGCAGTGCCGCATCCAAGGTCTAAGATTCTAACACTAGTCAAATCAATGCCAAGTAAAGAGCATATTTTCTCCAAAGAGTCTAATGCTATTTCAATATTCCTTCTAACACCATTCCTGCAAAAATCTAAGATTAAATTATTATATTCGGAAATTAAGTTATCAACAAATCTTCCTTTTAATACTTTTACAAATTCCTTAGCTTCACAAGTTACTTCAACTTCTGAATAATCAATAAATTTCATATTAAAAAGAAAATAAAAAACATTTTAAATACAACTAAAAACAGAATATTTAGAAAGGGCCCGTAGCTCAGTCTGGTTAGAGCGCTGAAATCAATTGCGCAAGTCTTATAAGAGCTTCATTGTAACAAATAAAAAAGCAATGAAGTGCTAAGCCAGCCAGAGGTCGAGAGAGGGTTTTAAAATTACCCCTCGAATTCAAATCTCTTCGGGCCCATATCTCCTATTTTTCTTATATACTTCTGGTTTCTAGGTTTTATAGCCTTCAAACATAAACTAATTCTACTAAACCCGTTTATAGCGATTTTATATCTTGTGTAGACCTTACTAGTTCTTTTATCAAACTGTCTTTCAGTATACATGTAATGCTTGATATTCAACTTATCAAAAAGAAAAGACAAAGAAACTATTAGTCTCTCACTCGATGAAGTTCCGTCTAATGATGGATGGATCTTTCCATATTTTATTCTTTTTATAAGCCCAAAATCAGTATCTACAAATCCCCTAATATAAGAAGAGATTACATTTGAATCATCAGAATTCTTGATTATTGCCGGTATGTCTATATCAGATTTTTTTCCAATAGGAATTTCAAACACAGTAGAATAGAACGTTGATATTGCCAAGGAGTTAAATATAAGATTTCTTTCATTGTTTCTCTTAACGACATTATAATTATTCAGATTATACAGTCTTTTCTTAAGTCTTATAACATAGTCCAAATAGTCTGTCTCATATGTATTAGATGAATGAGTTAAAGTAGTGGAATGCATTCTATCTTTCCTTAAATCAATCGATCCATCTCCAATATGAATTCCAATATCTTCTGCCAAAAGAGGAGTTAATTTTTTTGGAATCATTATCCCTTTTTCTGTATCTCTCTTGCTAAATTTAACACCTCTCAAGTCTAAATCCATACATTATATATGTAGCACTTATTTAAGTAATTTTCTGCGTAGCACATAAGTTTATAAAATCAGATAACCAAGCTAATAATATGCCAAGAATAAAAGGCTCAAGGAAAGGAAAGATAAGATATCCCAAATTTTATCATATAAGGGTAGAAGAAGAGACTTTAAAAAGACTTAAAAAGATAGGTTCAAAAAAAATTAGAGAGATTTTAGAAAATCTGTGATTACGCCCCGTTAGTCTAGCCCGGTCAAGGACACAGCCCTTTCAAGGAAGCTTTTCAAAAAAGTTTCATCAAAAACAAAGAGAGGCTGTGACGCGAGTTCGAATCTCGCACGGGGCATAAGCTACTTTTGTATATTCTCGGGTAGAGTCATAGAGCGGTGGTGCAATCCTAAGTTTTAAGTAGAAATGAGGCATAGCCTCCTTTTTATTTTCGAAAGAAAAAAGGAGAGTGATATTATGCCTCAAAGAAGATTAGAGTACGATGACTACTTAAAATTTATTGATGATGCTTTGGAACTTGCCAAAGTACTGCCTAAATACTTCAGCAAGTATTCCAACCATATCTATTGCAATCAGCAGAAATTCTCCGTCTACATCTTGATGCAAAAGCTCAGAACAACAAGCAGAGGGATTATTTCCTACCTCAGATCCTGCTCAGAAATGAAGCTCCATCTTGGCCCCACAAAGGTTCCTGTCCATACAACCATCATAAGGTTTGCCAAGAAAATTCCCAAATTCCTTTTTCAGTTGTTCTCCATCACAAAAGCTGATACAGTTGCAGTAGATGCAACAGGATTTGAACTAGAAAGCAAGAGCTACTATTACAGGAAAGTAGAACAAGGCTATAGAAGGAAGAAAACCAAGAAATTCATGAAGCTGAATCTTGCTGTTGATACCAAGACCCATAGTATTTTGTCTTATAAGGTACGGAAATCCTGTGCCCATGAATCTCAGGATTTCAAAACTTTACTAAATGGTTTGCAGGTAAAGTATGTTGTTGCAGATACTGGTTATTCGAGTAAGAAACTCAGAGATTTCGTGGTTCATAAGCTAAAGGCAATTCCATTAATCCCAAAGAAGAAAAATGAGGGTCATTACCACTTAGCTCCATATAAGATACTTGTTCTTGATAGAAAGAGGTATCATAAGAGAAGCAACATCGAGAATATCTTCTTCTGCATCAAGAGAAAGTATAGCTCTATCTTAAGGAATAGAACCTCTGCAACCCAAAAAGTCGAGTTGATAAGCAAACTTATAGCCCATAATGTCGACATTATGCAACATTATTTAGTGCTTATCTTGAAAGGGTTGCACCACCACTCGTAATAGTCTTATTTCTTAGTTATGTTCTGGGGACTTGTCCATTCATTTGTTAAACCTAGAAGGGGATTATCGGCATCTTTAACTGCTAGGAATCCCCCAACTTGGACTACATCATATGCATCCACTCTATAGTATATTGCATGAGGATCACCAAAACGATTACCTTCTTCATCAATTCCGGTTGTAAAATAAACTCTAGGGAGAATTGTTAACCTAAAATTAATTGCTTGTAAATATTCTGATTTATTTTGACCTAATCTCCACGCTGGAATAACTGTTTGATTACTATCTAAAGTAAGTTCTTCTAAAGATACAGCAAAAAGAGCAGCAGATCCATGGCTATTCATTGAAAACAATGGAAAAAAGCCTTCACAAATAACACCTGTTTTTGACCGGGGGATAACTCTTTCTGGTTTTTCTATATGTCTCAATTCAGGAGGTATTTTGACGCTGCCTAAGGCATATGTTTTAGCATCTCCAGTTCCATCTCCTCGTAAAAAAACTATTGCATACATATCTCCCGCTTTTGAACCTGAATATGTAATAGGAATTACTGTTCTTGCAGAATTTGGTTTTTCAGGAGTTAAACTAAAATCCGGAAAATATTGAAATTTTATGGTTTTATCATATAATCTTTCATATTCTGATAATGCCTGTTCTAATGGTTCTCTAAATTCTTTTAGGTTTAAATCTTCAGTCTTCATAGATTTTATAGATATATAAACTTTTAAAATTGTTTCTAAAGAACGGTTCACCTAATACTTAACTATTTTGTATTGAAAGTTAACAAATACTTGAAAATTAATGCAAAATACTACTTTAATTGCTCATTAATCATTTTTAAATTATAAAGGATAATCGATTGAAATATCTGATTTAATTCATTATCATCTCTTTTCCTAGCTCCCTTTGTAGAAAATAAATAGCCTTCTAATAACCCTAAAGGAATATCTATAATTGGTATGTCCTGAGAGCGAAGAATATAAAATGTAAGTAATCTTGTTGTCCTGCTATTACCATCAACAAATGGATGTATATATTGAAATTCATTATGAAAGAATGTAGAAAATGAGAGTATTTCTTTAAGTGAATGTTTTTTATTAATAAAATTATTACATTTCTCTAATAAGTTAGTTAATTTTGGCTCAATTTCCTTTACAGAAGCTATTTTAAAATCTTTATTACCTTTAATATATACATTAACTTTCCTTATTTTTCTCGCTAATTTAGGATTATGCTGCATGGCAATGAAATGATAATTTAAAATATTTTCCTTAGTTAATGTTCTATTTTCAGAAGAATCTGTTATCATTTTGTTAATGGCCTTTTGATAATTTTGAACTTCCTGGATATCCTCTGCTTTCATATCCTTAGGAATTATCTGATCTTGAAGCAGTTTTATTGTCTCTGGAAGAGTAATGGGATTTCCTTCTAAGTTTAAGCTGTGCTGGACAAATCTTATTTCATATTTTTCGGTAATTTCTCTATATTTTCTCTCATTCTTTCTTCTTAGTCTCCTAAAAATCTTAAGTTCTTTTTTTATTTCTTCCAAATACTCGTCTTTTTTTCTTCTTGCAGCTAAAGGTTTATATCCAAAATATTTCAGTAAATTTCCAAAAAAAGAGTTATAAGGAAGAACAGCAATTATTGGTTTTCTTGAAATTATAATTAAAAAACCGCTTTTGTACAAAATATCTGTATAATTTTTAAAAGTTCTGGGATTTAATTTGAAATCTTCAAAAGAAATTTTCCTTTTTTGCAAGGCTTGTCTAATAAAATTTACAATATTTTTATCTAATAAAAGGTTGTGATTAATTCCATTAGCAATGGAAAACCTGATTAATTTGTACAGAATCCCATTTTTTGGAGAAAGTATAATCTGAAATCCTTTAGAATTTTTAGTAATTAATTTTTCACTATTCATTTTTTTTAATACCTTATAGATTGAATGATAATCAGATTTAGACTTGTTAAAAGCCCTAATTACATCATCAACTTTAATATTTCCTTCAGTATACATAAATTCAAAAATATCATATTTTGTTACCATATCATATAATAAGTGCTTTATGTTTATAAACGTTCCTATTTTGTATTAAAAGTTAATAAATATTTGAAATGTAATACAAATTAATAAATTTACAGGTATTAGACCATGTTATTTTTACAGAGAAAGATTATCATAGCATTATTGATTAATTTTTCTTTAAACTTCTTTCATATTCTAAATCTTCTTCATCAGGCTCAAAGAAAATCTTCTTAAATTATCTTTTAGTTTCTTCTCTTCGGTTAAGTCAACTCACTAGAGTTGACTTAACCACCTCATAGAAAGGTATTTAAATAAGCCAAATCGTTTCAAAATTAAAAAATGGTAAACGAATATGCATTAAAACTAGCTTTCTCACAAATAAGACAAGACTTTGACCTAATAAGAAAACAAATTCAAGAACTAAACTCAAAAATAGAAAATTCAAGTACTAAACCTAATGGTAACCTTACAGTCCATGAACTTCAAGAGATAAAAAATGAAGTAAATGAAATAAAGCTAAGTATTAATGATTCATTTTCACCAGAAGATATACCAGAAATAAGAAGTAAAGCAAAATCAAGTAAGAAAGAAGAAAAAGTGGAAACACAAGAAAAAGTTGAACTTATTTCTCCTGAAAAAATAGGTTTCACAGAAGAGGTTGAAGAAGACATAGAGGGAGTCAATGCATTAGCAGACGAATACTACTAAAATGAAAAGAAGTTCTCGACGTTGGAAGAAGAAAGGACAAATGAGATGGAAATGGCAACGCAAGAAAATGAGAAAAGAGAAAAAAAAGAGAAGAATTAAATAAAAAGATTTATATATAACGTATTTGCTCAACATTTATTGCCTCGGATTTTTATTGAATTTCCGACGGTTCTTTGATGAATGCTTAATAAATCATTAAGTATGATGTATGGAACGTGTGATAACAAAACCATCTAGAAACAAAAACTTGTGACCAATAATAAATTCCCGTTGATCCTGCGGGAGATTGCTGCTATTGGAATTCGACTTAGGCATGCAAGTCAGGGGACCTTGTGTCACCGGCGAAAGGCTCAGTAACACGTCGACAATCTGCCTTTAGGTTAAGGATAACCTCGGGAAACTGAGGCTAATACTTGATAAAGGATTACTACTGGAATGTGTTTTCCTTGAAACGTAAGGCCTAAAGATGAGTCGGCGGCTGATTAGGCTGTTGGTGAGGTAACGGCTCACCAAACCTTTGATCAGTAGGGGAGATGAGAGTCTTGGCCCCGAGAAGGGCACTGAGATACTGGCCCTAGTCCTAAGGGATGCAGCAGCCACGGAAACTTTACAATGCACGAAAGTGTGATAAGGGGATTCCAAGTGCTTTATCGCATAGATAAGGCTTTTGTCAAGCGAAAACAACTTGACGAATAAGTGGTGGGTAAGACCGGTGCCAGCAGCCGCGGTAATCCCGGCGCCACGAGTGGCAATCATTTTTATTGGGTCTAAAGCATCCGTATCTGGTTTAGTAAATCTTCTGTGAAATTGTTAGGCTTAACCTAGCATCGTGCAGGAGAAACTGCTAGACTCGAGACCGGGAGGGGATAGAAGTATTCCTAGGGGAACGGTAAAATGTGTTAATCCTAGGAGGACTACCTATGGCGAAGGCATCTATCCAGAACGGGTCTGACAGTGAGGGATGAAGGCTAGGAGAACGAGCGGGATTAGATACCCCAGTAGCCCTAGCAGTAAACGCTGTGAGCTATGTGTTGCGTATTCTACGGAATACGCAGTGCCGAAGCGAAGGCATTAAGCTCACCACCTGGGAAGTACGGTCGCAAGATTGAAACTTAAAGGAATTGGCGGGGGCGCACCACAAGGGGTGTAGTGTGCGGTTCAATTGGATTCTACGCCGGGAATCTTACCAGAAGCGACGGCAGAATGAAGGTCAGATTAAAGGTTTTACCTAACAAGCCGAGAGATAGTGCATGGCCGTCGTCAGTTCGTGCTGTGAAGTGTCCTGCTAAGCCAGGCAACGAACAAGACCTGCACCTACAATTGCTAACATTTCCTTTTGGAAGAATGAGCACAATGTAGGGACTGCCCGGGAAACTGGGAGGAAGGTACAGGCAACGATAGGTCAGTATGCTTCGAATCTTCTGGGCTACACGCGCGCGACAATGGTAGGAACAATGGGATGCAACTCCGAGAGGAGAAGCTAACCCCTTAAATCCTATCTCAGTTCAGATTGAGGGCTGCAACCTGCCCTCATGACGCTGGAATCCCTAGTAATCGCGTTTCAACATGACGCGGTGAATACGTCCCTGTGCCTTGCACACACCGCCCGTCAAGCCAACCGAGCAGGGTTTAGGTGAGAAATAATTTTTTGATTATTTCGAACCTAAGTTCAGTAAGGTGGGTTAAGTCGTCACAAGGTAACCGTAGGGGAACCTGCGGTTGGATCACCTCCTATAAATTTTATTACACGTTCCATACAATTTTCATAGAAATTACACTCACCAATAATAAAAGGGCCCGTAGCTCAGTGGTAGAGCACTGCCCTTGCAAGGCAGGGGTCTCGGGTTCAAAAGAAGTGAAAATCCCGACGGGTCCAATTTCAATGCGGCTCAACAACATTTGTTTTGGGTTAAGAACTATCATACTCATGATAGTTGTGCATAGGCAGATAGGTATAGATTCCAAGCTATTAGGTGGACAGCTCGGCTTAAATTTCGAAGAAGGGTGTGGCAAGCTACACTATGCTCCAGGGAGGCGCATGCAGCCTTAGATCTGGAGATTCCTGAATAGGATTCCTATCCATTATGGATGATCAGTAATGATCGAAAACGCGGAAAATTGAAGCGTCTTAGTATCCGCAGGAAAAGAAATCAAACGAGATGCTGTGAGTATCAGCGAGAAAAAGCAGCAAAAGGCAAACTGAATCCTTACTAGAAATAGTTAGGAGATGTGGGGTTTGGACTCGCTTTTAGTCCTCTTTTATAATATCAAAATTATCTGGAAAGATATGCCAAAGAAGGTGATAGCCCTGTAGGTATTATAAAAAAGATGTGCGAGTATCCAGAGTAGAATACATTGGATATTGTATTCGAATATGGGAGACATCAACTTCCAACCTTAAATATAATTTTAAGACCGATAGAGAACTAGTATAGTGATAGAAAGCTGAAAAGAACCCTTAACAGGGAGTGAAAAGACCTTGAAACCTAATAGCGATAGTAAGATACTGCTCTCCGGAGTTGTATCGTACGTTTAGAATAACGGGCCAGGGAGTTTATCTAAGTGGCAAGAGGAAAAAATAAACATTTTGAACTCGTAGGGAAACCAAAATCCCGCAGCTTGCAAGGGGAAGGGTGTGATAAGCGCCCAAAAGTCACTTGGATATGACCCGAAACCAGATGATCTAACCCAGGGTAAGGTGAAGCGATAGCAATATCGTGGAGGCCTGAAGGGGTTCTGTGTGCAAGCGTTCCCATAACCTTGGGTTAGGGGTGAAAAGCCAATCGAATCTGGTTATAGCTGGTTCCTACCGAAGTTGGCCTTAGTCAAGCCTCGAAGGAGAGTGCTAAGAGTGTAAAGCTACGGATTGAGGATTTAGGGGATTAACGTCCTCGGTTCTCCGTCCAACTCAGAAGTTCTTAGCCTCTAAGATTTCGGGAGACGGCGTTAGGGCGGTAAGCGTCTAACGCGAGAGGGGAACAACCCAGACTGTAATTAAGGTCCCTAAATATTCGTCAAGTGTTAAAGGGTGAAGAGCGTGCAGTACCTAAAACAGTAGGGAGGTTTGCTTAGAAGCAGCAATCCTTTAAAGAACGCGTAATAGCGCACCCATCTAGGTACTGTGCCTCAAAAATGGACGGGGCTAAACGAGTTACCGATATTACAGACTGCTGAAAAGCATGTGGTAGGTAGGTGCGTTGTCAGAGTAAAAGCTCTTTCATAAGAAAGGGTGAATCTGACAATGATAAGAATCCTGGCGGTAGTAGGATCTATACAGAGTGAGAATCTCTGATACCGAAAGGGCAAGGGTTTCT
>CAYIAV010000023.1:0-10891 GCA_964361505.1 Candidatus Woesearchaeota archaeon
ATATAGATACTTTAGCTATGAGAGCACAATCAAGACATCGCGCCAGAATGAGAAGTTTAGATGAAAATATTGGAGAAACAAAGAGAACACTTCATGAAATTATCGGAAAAGAAGATGATGGTATAAGAAGATTATTTGAAGAAGGTCAAGAAAGAAAAAAATTATCAGGACAAGAAGTTATTGAATATTTATTTTATTGTTTAGATAGACAGGATATTGATGTACTTTCTAGATTAATGGAAGGACAAAAAGTTGAATTTGATGTTTCTTTAGATTATTTATTAGATAATGCTGAACAAATTGGAGAAAGGATAAGAGGGGTATATGAAAGATATGAACAGGATGGAGTAATTTTATTGCCTAGAAGACAGATAGTTTCGGTTTCTTTTGACCCATTTGAAATTGAATTTGGAAATCATATAGGTCGTAAACTAACAGACGAGGAAAAATCTGTTATAGTAGAGGCATACCGGAAATTTGATGGAAACGCAGTTGCTATGGCAAGACATTTAGGTTATAGTCCTGCTACTGTAATGAAATATTGTAGAGAAGTTGGATTGCAATTTAGGGAAGGAGGTGGTAAACTTAATTCTCAAAAAATAAATCTTATTATTTCTGCACATACTCTTCTTGATGGAAATGCTAATAATACTGCAAAAAAAGTGGGGTGTAGTCATTCTACGGTATTAAGGTATTGGAGAAGAGAAGGATTAGATATAAACCCTAATGGGGGAGATTGGAATCGTTTATCTGAAACAGAACAAAGCCGTATAGTTTCTACATATTCAGAATTTAGAGGAAGAGCAGGTGCCGTAGCAAGACATCTAGGCTATTCTGAGAGAACAGTAATAAAATATTGGAGAGAAGCCGGTTTTAAAATTGATGGAAAGACGAAAGCTTTGCAAAGTGGAGATATATCTAGTATAGTTTCTGCACACTCAGAATTTAATGGGAATGCTAACAGAGTGGCTGGACATTTAGGATATTCTAGAAATACGGTATTAAGATATTGGAGAAAAGCAGGTTTAGAAATCCGTCAAAAAAGAAACACAAGTTGATGATTCTATTAAATATTTTACTTAACTAATTTTAATTTTGTTAAATAAAAATACATTCTGTTTAAGTTAAATATTTTTTATTAAGTAATTTGTTAAACTATATTTAAATACTTCCTTTAAGTTATAATTTTCTTAGTTCTAAGAGGTGATTCTAAATGAAAAATGCCTCAAAAAGAGATTTTAAACTGGAAGAGCAAGGTTCAGTATAAACATGGAATATGGGACAAGGTATGATTGTTGTAACCCCAAGCCCTGAAAGAGTGATTGACGTAGCAAGGACTTATGATATTGATTCTAAGCAAATTGGTTATGTTACAAAAGGTTCAGAAATAAGAATCAAGAATAATGGGTTTTTCAAATCAGATAGTCATACAGTACTGGTATTTTGAAAATAAAATATATTCAACATCACAGAAAATTGTATAAACAAGTATACATTATTAATTTTAGAAGTCATTAAAATTGGTTACGCATCTACAATTATGCTTGGAGCATGTCTCCCACAATATCATAATCCTTCTATATTCCAGCCTTTCCATTTATATTTAACAGCCAACAAACATTCAACATTATTTTTTAAAGCAGTTTCTTTCATCCTTTCTAATTATTCTTTAACATTTTTTAATTTTTCAAATACATTCATTTTTGCCTCCTAATTCTCTTAAGTCCGAGATTGTTTAAAAGGAAAACTCGGAGTTTTGGTACTACTTGAGGACTTTTAACAAAAATCGTCTTAGAAAACCGCATCAATCGGGTTTTAGGGGTGTTGGTACTGGTATACTTAACTCTTTCTTTATTGCATCTGTCATTGCTTTATTTGGTATTGGAACTTGAGGTGATGGAGCTGATCGGTGCAAATCAACTAACCTCAAAGGTTCAGGAGCTGGAGCTAAGGTCTCACTTTTTGTTTCTGTAAGCCTTACTGGCTCTGGAATGTCATTGCTTGGAATTTTATGTATAATCTGTATTTGTTCGGGTATTTCTGCTGTTCTAGGCATTAAAATTATAGATTTTGGAACTACTGATTGGGTTTCTTTTACTTTTCTTAATTGAGATGGTTGTGTTGTAGGTATACTTTTTTTTATCATGTACTGTTTCATTAAAGAAAGAGTAAATTTTCTTAGAAAAGCAACTTCTTTAGGTGTTTTTTGAGTTCTTGTTTTTATTTTTCTTATGATGTCCTTTATTTCTTTTTTATCCTGTTCAGATACTTCATCTAGGAGAAAGTGAACGTCTCTCATATCCTTCTCTGTTGCATTGGAGATTCAAATTGAGATTTTGTTTTTACATACTGCTCAAGCATAATAAGGCCTTTTGCAATGTTTTTATTTTGATTTAAAAGCTCTTCAAGCTTATCAGCTAGTTCTATTATCTTTTTTTCTTCGCCTACCTCCATTACATGTTTAGAGGCTTCTTCAAAAACATTCAACATTCTGTCTATTCTTTTCACAAGGGTACTCACATTCACCATTAATTCTGTTTCTTTTTTTTGAAGAATAAGATTATTTTCTATTAATTGCTCTATGAGATTTTCTTGATGAGAAACTATTGATTTTTGTGCCACGCATAACACCTCTTTTTATTATATTTGAGAAATAAGAACTATTTAAAGTTTACTAAGCTTCTTTGGGTGCGTTCAAAAAGTATAAATTAATTAAAAGAACATTGTAGGCAATAGCCAACAAGATTATCTATATAGCGATCATCAGAGTATTCCATGTTAAATAAAAGATAAAAAAAGGTTATAAATCTTTCACATCATGCCATCCATTTCAGAATGAGGCATTCCTCTGCCTCCAGGGCTTCCTTTTGAACCGCCTGAAGAAGCTATGACATCATCTATTCTTAAGATTAATTCTGTTACTTCTGAGGCACTTGCTACTGCCTGAGTTTTAATCTTTAATGGTTCGATAACTCCTTCTTCCAAGGCATCCATTATTTTTCCAGTGAATACATTAATTCCTGCCCATTTTCCTTGTGGAGAGTCATGTTTTGCTTTTAATTCAGCTACTATATCAACTGGATCTAAACCTGCATTTTCTGCTAAGGTTCTTGGAATAATTTCCATTGCATCAGCGAATGCCAATACTGCTAATTGTTCTTTACCAGATAATGAATTTGCATATTTTCTTAATCTTTTTGCTAACTCTATTTCTATTGCCCCTGCACCTGCTACTACTTTTCCTGATTTTAAAACTGCTGCAATATCCCCTATAGCATCTTTCATTGCCCTTTCAATTTCGTCTATTACGTGCTGAGTTCCACCTCTTAACAAAATTGTTACTGATTTAGGATTTTTACATTCTCTTACATAGGTCATTAATTCATTGCCTACTTTAATCTCTTCTACTATACCTGCATATCCTATGTCTTCACTTGATAATTCTTTAATGCTATTAACTACTTTAGCTCCAGTAGCTCTTGCTAAATTATCCAGGTCTGATTTTTTTACTCTTCTTACAGCATATATCCCTGCTTTTGCTAAATAATGCTGAGCTAAATCGTCAATGCCTTTTTGGCAAATAACTACATTTGCGCCAGAATTCTTGACTTTTTCTATCATGTCTTTTATTGTTCTTTCTTCTTGGTCGATAAATGCCTGTAATTGCCTTGGGTCGTTAATTTCTATCTTTGTATCTGATTCTGGACCTTTTATTTCTAAGGCTGCATCTAACAAAGCTATTTTTGCATCTTTTACTTTTTTTGGCATTGCGTTATGCACTCTATCTTTATCTATTACAATACCTTTGATTAACTCAGAACTTTCTATTTTGCCTCCTGTTTTCTTTTCAAATCTTATAGTTTCTAAGTCAACACCATCTTCATCTTTTACTAATCTTACTGCTTGAACTGCTAGTGAAGACAGAACATCCTTGTTTCCTTCTGCGCCTTTTCCAGTCATTGCTGTTATTGCTGTTTTCTTTAGAACTTCATCGTCTTTTTCATTAATATTTTCAGCTAGTTCATTTAGGATTTCCTGAGATTTTTCACTTGCCATCCTATAGCCTTTAGCTATTACAGTTGGATGGATATTGTCATCTAAGAGCTCTTCAGCATTTTTAAGCAGACTTCCCGCCAGGACAACTACTGTTGTTGTGCCGTCGCCTACTTCGTTTTCCTGAGTTTTAGCAACTTCTACTATCATTTTTGCAGTTGGATGCTCTATTTGCATTTCTTCCAAGATTGTGACTCCATCATTTGTTACTACAACATCCCCCATGCTGTCAACAAGCATCTTGTCCATGCCTTTTGGGCCTAAAGTTGTTCTAACTGTTTCTGCAACTGCTTTAGCTGCAGCTATATTATTCCTTTGTGCATCTCTTCCAGTTGTTCTTTGAGAACCTTCCGGTAAGATAAATATTGGCTGTATTTGATTTGTCATTTTTTTCTCCTAGTTTATTATAGGGGTTAAATTTTTAAGGTTGACGGTAAAAACCCTGAGAGACTAAGTCTTGTTCAATTAATGGTAATGAACGTGCATATACCTCTGTTTTTTCTTTAGAATGTTCGGGTCTAGGAAATACACGGTAAATCCCATCATTTAAATCAAATGAAACCAGGGGGACATGATCTTCAATACCATCTGTTCCTTCAGCCAATTTTATGATTCCCATACTTCTACTTGTTGTTATTATTGGGACAAATTTCCTTTCGGATAAAACTATGATTAGCGAGTTTGCTAGTCTTTTCATCAAATTGTCTCTAAACTCAGTTATTCTATCTACCATAGTAAGAATCCAAAATCTTCTATTTTTAAATTTTATGATTAATTTTATAAAACAATAAAGTTTGGCCTTCTTATGGATAATATCAAACTAAACAACCTCAAGATTAGATTATCTAAAAAATATGGATTAAAAACTATTCCGAGGAATTTTGAAGTTAATTTTGAAGAAATTGGCAATAATATGAGCATAAAGCCAGTAAGAACTATGTCTGGAGTTGCCCCTGTTGCTATTATGTCTAAACCGATAAGATGCAAGCATGGTGCATGTATAATGTGTCCTGACTTCATTAAAGAGGGGGTTGCTATGTCTTATACTGGAAAAGAGCCTGCTTCTATGAGGGCCATAAGGAATGATTACAGTGCTTATTTACAGGTTATGAACAGGTTAGAGCAATACTATGCTTTAAGGAAGAAAGTTGATAAAATTGAGTTAATCATAATGGGAGGAACTTTTCCTTCATTTGATGTTGAATATCAAAATGGATTTGTTAAAGAAGCTTTGCAGGCGATGAATGATTTTTCTGAACTATTTTGTGAAAAAGAGTTTGACAGAGAGAAATTTATGAAATTTTTTGAACTGCCTGGTGATTTCAAGAACAAAGAAAGAGTTGACAGAATTAAGAGGAAATTATTAAATTATAAAAAAGAAACTACTTTGGAAAAAGAGCAATTAAGGAATGAAACTTCTAAGATAAGAAATGTTACTATGGTTGTTGAGACCAAGCCTGATTGGTGCTTTGAAAATGAAATTAATATTATGCTCTCTCAAGGGGTTACAAGAGTTGAATTAGGTGTTCAAAATTTAAAGGATGATGTTTTGAAGTTTATTAATAGGGGGCATGATTTAGAAGACACTAAAAAGGCTATTAGATTATTAAAAGATTCTGGGTATAAAGTTGGATTTCACTGGATGATTGGATTGCCTAAAACTTCTAGAGAAGAAGATATTGCAATGTTTAGAGAAATTTTTTTTAATTCTGATTATCAACCAGACTCTCTGAAGATTTATCCATGTATGGTTTTCAAGAATACTCCTTTGTATGCATTATGGCAAAAAGGAGAATTTGAACCTATTACGACTGAGGAAGCTGCTTCTAGAATTGTTGAAATGAAAAAGTTTATTCCAAAATATTGCAGAGTGATGAGAGTACAGAGAGACATTCCTACTTATAGAAGAGAAGCAGGAGTTGACAGAACTAATTTAAGGCAGATAATTCATGAAAAGATGAAAGAATTAGATGTTAAATGCAAATGTATAAGATGCAGAGAGCCCATGCATAAAAAAATTGATTGGCATAATGTCAAATTAAACAGAATTGAATATGAATCTGCTAATGGCAAGGAAATATTCTTAAGTTTTGATGATGTGAAAAATGATATTTTACTTGGTTTTTTAAGACTAAGGATTCCTAGTAAGCCATTTAGAAAAGAAATTACTGAGAATGATGCTTTGGTTAGGGAACTGCATGTTTATGGAGAAACTACTAACCTGGGTGAAAAAGGTGAAGTTCAGCATAAAGGTTTGGGTTTGAAATTAATGGAAGAAGCTGAGAGAATTTCTAAAGAGCTTAATTGTAAAAAAGTTATAGTTATTTCTGGAATTGGAGTTAAAGAGTATTATAGAAAAAAACTTTGTTATAAAGATGATGGTGCTTATTTGAGCAAGATGATTTAACAATTGTTTTTTCAAGGGAATCCCGATACAATTCTTGAAGTTTTAACATATTTTAGTTAGGTACTTCTCAAAATATAAATTTTTTTGAATTTTACTTGAAATGATTTTTTATAGAAACCTTTTTATTATAGTTTATATTTATAAATGAAGTAGGAATTAATATGGAAGATTCTAATGAAGTAAGACAGAATATTGAATTGGGGGGCAAAATCATCCTTTCTGGTTTTCATATTGTTGAACCTGGAAAACTTGTTGTTGTTAAGAAGATTGTAGGAAACTATGTTAAGAAGATGGAGGAAAAAACTCAAAACTTTGAGAATATTTCTATCCATCTAAAAACTGTGCATAATTCTGAGTTTGAGATTCAAACTAAATTAGCTGCTAATGGGAAATCCTATAGCTCTGATGTTGTTGATTTTAACCTATTTTTTGCTATGAGCAAGTCTTTAGATAAGATATTGAATGAGATTTAGGGGTAAAAAAAGTTGCCGAGTCAATATAGCTCAAATAAATCTATAGCTGAGCATTGGAACCTAGAGACTATGGAATATATTGTAATGAAAAGAAGGCTATAAATGTTGATTTAAGAGAGTTAAATAAACTAGCTAGAGATTATTAATTTTATATTAGAGGAATCAAAAGATGGACAGGCTAATGTTACCAGAGCCCTTTAAACCAAAAGCAATAGGGGTTATAGAAGTAAAAGTGAGTGTAATAGCTGAGAGATTAACAGAAATAGCAACAGAACAAAAAAGAGCAGTTACAATAACAGGACTTTTAGAAGCTGAAACTGTTTTTAGATTGGCTTATGAGGGGGTAGCACATTTTGAAGAGACAGAAAGACTAGATTATGCGTTTACTAGGGTAATGGAATACTACACGAATAATTATGAAACTCCTAAAACGAGCTGATTTAGAAACATTTATAAGTTCATTTTAAGATTAAAGAAATATGACAAAGAGAATTGGCGGGTTTAGAAGGAAAACTAGAAGTAAGCTTAAGAAAAATGTTAGAACCAAAGGAAAATTAAGCTTAACAAGGTATTTTCAAGAGTTTAAGGAAGACCAAAAAGTGCTACTTCATGCTGAACCAAGCATTCAATCAGGAATGTATTTTCCAAGATTTCATGGAAAAGTGGGTATTATAAAAGGAAAAAAAGGTTCATGTTATCAAATCACTATAAAAGATGGTGGCAAGGAGAAGACTTTAGTTGTTCATCCTGTGCACTTAAGGGGAATTTAAAATGACAAATATAGAACTTATTGAGGAAAATCCTTTATCTTTAGTTGAAGTTAAAGAAAAATTGGCTGAGATTAAGAAGAGAGATAAAGAATTAGAGGCAAGAGCCTTGAAAGTTGGGGAATATGTTCATAAATTTGCTCAAGAGAAAAAGACTAAAGAATTAGCTGAGAAAATAAGAAAATTAGACATTTCAAGGCTAAAAGAAAGGAATGTTAAGAAGATTATTGATATTATGCCCCAGGATATTGATTCATTAAAAACATTGTTTGTTGGGGAAAATTTAACATTAAAACAAGAAGACTTACAAAAAATCATTTCAGTGATCCATGATAACTAAAGATTTCATTCAAACAGGGAAAAATGCTCAGAAATACAGTAAAGGAAGAATATGTAATTATCCTGGACTTTTTACCAAATGGGCATCCATTCGATACGAGACCAGGACATTTAAAGACACCTATAGCGCAAGCTCTTGGTAAAGAGCACTTTGTACTTCTAGAACTTGTTCCTAAAAAAGGAATATTTTTGCAACCTTTAGAAGAGGTTTATATTGGGGAAGGCAAAAGAGATAATATTCATCATATCTATGGAAAAATTGATTTTAACAAATTAACGGAAACTGCTAAAAATGAACTGAATTATGTTATTGGCGATCTTGTTAAAAAAAATGAAGCTAAATTTGTTGAATTTTTTAATAAATGCGGGCCTATAAGCACTAGAATGCATCAGATTGAACTGATACCCGGGATAGGCAAAAAACATATGTGGGTTATTTTAGAGGCTAGAAAAGAAAAAGAATTTGAGAGTTTTGAAGATATTAAAAATAGAGTTAAATTGATGTCTGACCCTGAAAAAGCTGTAATAAAAAGAATTCTTTCTGAGTTGAAAGGTGAAGATAGGTATAAGGTGTTTATAGAAAGGTAATTCTTTAATATGTTTGAACCATTATATAAGAGAGTAGTTCCTATACCTGAACTTTTAGTAGCGTTGTTTCCAGATTACAAAAAAATAGAGGTAGTACTAGAAGATGCAAAAGAATCTTTTTACAAAGACACCCTTAGAGGAGCTATAAGAGTTACTTTAATTCCGAGAAATATGGAATTGCCTTGTGAAATCCTGACAGTTATCACTCCAAAAGTTAATAGCTTAGACAAGGCTGCTGCTTTTGTGGATAGACTTGCTGAAAATGAGCGATTTTTAATTGATTCTTTGGAAGGATGCACAATAAAAATTTTGTAACCAAATGCAATTTTTAGCATTGCTGTTTTTCCATTAAGATTAAGCCTAATTTGTTTTTTTATTGTTTAAATGTTAGGAAAGTTTAAATATTCACTAAACAAAGATTTTTTATGCTTGATCAACTTTATGATATGATTGTTAAGAAAGATGAAATAACCTGGCAAAGTTTACTTCTTGATTTGATTAAGAGTGAGCAGATGGACCCCTGGGATATTGATGTTTCTTTATTGACTAAAAAATATATTGAGTCTATAAAAGAATTACAAAAATTTAATTTCTTTGTTTCTGGAAAAATGCTATTGGCGAGTGCTTTGCTGTTAAGAATTAAATCTGATAAACTGAGGGATGATGATTTAGTTGAGTTTGATAATTTGTTATATCCTCCTGCTGATTTAGACCCCATGGAGATGGAGGCTTATTTGCAAGCTCCTGAGCCAAATAGAAAATTTGAGAAACCTATGCTGACTATAAAAACTCCTCAAGCCAGAAAAAGAAGAGTCAATTTAGCTGATTTAATCGGGGCATTGCATAAAGCTTTAGATGTTAATCAGAGAAGGATTAAAAAAAATGAATATTCCTCTTATAGTGAAGTAGAAATTCCTGTGCAGCAGATTGATATTACTGAACTTATTAAAAATGTTTATTCAAAAATTATTGGGCATTTTAATTTTAATAATGAAGGTAAGCTGACATTTAAAACTCTTTTAGAGAGTGATAGGAAAGAAGATAAAATACTGACTTTGTTGCCTTTATTACATTTGGATAATGAAGGAAAAATTAATCTATTTCAAGAAGAACATTTTGGAGATATTTTTGTTAATTTAAATAAGGAGAAATAGTAAAAAATTAATCTCTTATCTTTTTAATATCTCTTACTTTTTTTTAATATCTCTTACTCTTCGAATGTATGTTTCTACTCCAGCGGCCCTAACAACAGATTTGTCTTCATAAGCTACTCTATGAAATAAAGAAGCAAGTGTTTCTAAGCTATGTCCAACACCTCCTCTAAGCAATTCCATAGCTTCGTAAGTGTTACCTCTAGTTGCATGATGCTCTAACATATATTCTCTTGACATATTCATTTTCTTATCTCCTATTTCATTATATATTTCTAAGAACTCTTTTTATATTTTTTAAAGTTAACCCTTTATAAAGTTTACTCTTATCTTTTTCAGAAGGTGTATGACCTTGAGGGGTTAATATTTTTATTTACTTCTTCCTCTGAATAGTGTCTTCATCTAATATAACTTTATCTATTTAGAAATTTACAAACTTGTTCTAGAGTTAATAACCTTTCTTTTCCTGTTTTCATGTCTCTCAACCTTAGTTTTTTCTTTTTTAATTCATCTACACCTATAATGATCACATAATCTGCTTTTATTTGATCAGCGTATGATAATTGCTTGCTTAAGCCTTTATTCATAACATCTAATTCAACTATGCAGAATTCTCTTAATTTTTCAGCTGCTTTTACTGACTGAATTAAGACCTTGTCTCCCATATTGAGGATGTAGATTTTTTTTTCAAGACTTTTAACTTTTAACTTATTTTTAGATTTTAAGAAGAGTTCTAAGACAACATCTCCCATGCCATAGCCAACGCCAGGAATTCCAGCTAAATTATCATATCTACCCCCTCCAGCTATTGCTCTATAAGTTCCATTTGCATCAAACACCTCGAAAATAGTGCTTGTGTAGTAATCGAAACCGCGCATTATTGACAAGTCTAACTTACAGTATTTTAAGATATTAAATTTTTTAAGATAATCAAATAATGAAGATAATTCTTCAAGACCTTTTTTTCCAAAGTCATTTTGGCAATATTCTTTTAATGATTCAAGATTATTTATTGCTAAAAATTTGTAGAGTCTAGTCACTTGATCCTTTTCTAAGTTGCAACCCCTTAAGCTCAAGAAAAAATTTTCTTGCCCTATTTTATCTTTTTTGTCT
>CAYIAV010000024.1:0-10870 GCA_964361505.1 Candidatus Woesearchaeota archaeon
AAATCCAAAAGCCTTTAAAACTCAGTTTTCTATTTTTCTTTATATGAAACCAAAGCAAGAACAACCTCAAGAAGAGCTGAGAGTTCCAACACCAAGGGGAATTCAAATATTAGGGGTAGTTGAACAAAGAGTCGGAGGGTCAAGAATGTTAGTCAGGTGTTTAGATGGCAAACAAAGAAATTGCAGAATTCCAGGAAGATTAAAGAGAAAGTTATGGATAAGAGAAAATGACATAGTCTTAGTTGAACCATGGGAATATGAGCAAGATGCTAAGGGGGATATATTGCTAAAATACAGACCAACCCAGGTTGAATGGTTAAAGAAAAATGGATATCTCAAGGGTCTGGAAAATGTAGAAGAATTCTAAAATGTTCCAAGAAGGTCTAAAGATTCCCAAAAAGCGCATTGCTGTTTTAATAGGCGAAAAAGGAAAAACAAAGAGAGAGATAGAAAGGTTTACATCCACAAAACTAACAATTAATTCAGAAGAAGGAGATGTAATAATAGAATCACAGGAAAGTATAAACGTTTTCAATACAAAACCGATAATCCAGTCTATTGGCCGAGGTTTCAATCCAGAAATTGCATTAAATTTAATAGATGAAGAAAATATTTTAGAGATAATAGACATAACCGATTTCTCAAAAAAGTCTAAAAAAGATTTGATAAGATTAAAATCGAGGTTAATAGGAACAAATGGAAAAGCAAGAAAGATGATAGAAATGCTGACACATACAGAGATTTGTGTTTATGGAAAAACTGTTTCTATAATCGGTGAGCATGATAATGTACATCTGGCAAAAAGAGCAATAACAAACTTATTACAAGGCTCTAAGCACGGAAACGTTTATGGTTTTATAGAAAAAACAAAGAAAAAGAGATAAAGATTTATAAAGAAGCTCTTCATCACAACAATATGCCAGCAGAAAAGACTGTAACTGCAGAAGATTTAGCAAAAGGACAAAGGGAAATTTCAATATCAGAATTTTTTGTTAAAAACAAGCATTTACTAGGATTTGATAACCCAAGAAAATCTCTTTTAACAACAATAAAAGAGGCTGTAGATAACGCAATTGACGCCTGTGAAGAAGCTCGAATAGTTCCAGAAGTAAAAGTAGAAATAAAACCTGTTTCTGAAGACCGTTTTATAGTTATAGTAGAAGATAATGGCCCAGGAATTGTAAAAGAACAAATTCCAAGAATATTTGCTAAGTTGTTATACGGTTCAAAATTTCACAGGTTAAGGTGTTCAAGAGGTCAACAAGGTATAGGTATATCTGCTTCATGCATGTATGGCCAATTAACAACGGGTAAACCTGCAAAAATAACTTCTAAAACAAATCCAAAAAAGCAAGCGCATTATTTTGAATTAATAATCGATACTAAAACAAACGAGCCAAAAATAGTTCAGGAAAACGATGTTGATTGGGAAGAGAAAAAAACAGGAACAAGGGTTGAAATAGAACTAACCGCAAAATACCAAAAGGGAAACCAAAGTGTTGACCAATATTTAAAGCAAACAGCAATTGTCAATCCTCATTTATCTTTAATTTATATCAATCCTGAAGGAGAAAAAGCAGAATTTCCAAGAGCCACAAATGAACTTCCAAAAGAGCCAAAAGAAATAAAGCCTCATCCTCACGGTATTGAACTTGGTATCTTAATTAAGATGCTTCATGACACAGAAGCTAAAACTCTGCAAGGTTTTTTGCAAAATGATTTCTGCAGAATTAGCCCAAAAGTTGCTAAAGAAGTTTGTGAAAAATCAAGTTTAGATTGCGGAGCTCGACCAGAAAGAATTGCAATACAAGAGGCTGAAATTCTCTATAAATCTTTAAACAGTACAAAAATAATGTCCCCTCCTACTGATTGCGTTACACCAATAGGAGAAGAATTAATTATTAAAGGATTAAAGAAAGAAGTAGATGCTGAATTTTATACTGCAGTATCAAGACCACCAAGTGTATACAGAGGTAATCCCTTTATTGTTGAAACTGGGCTCGCCTATGGAGGTTCATTACCTTCAGATGAATTAGTAAAATTATATAGATTCGCAAACCGAGTCCCTTTATTATATCAATTAAGTGCATGCGCAACAACTAAATCTGTTGTCTCAACAGTATGGAGAAATTATGGTTTATCTCAAAGTAAGGGGGCATTGCCTGCAGGTCCAGTAGTCATTTTAATTCATGTCGCTTCTGTATGGGTTCCTTTTACATCAGAAAGCAAGGAAGCAATAGCGCATTATCCAGAAATACTCAAGGAGCTTAAGTTAGCATTGCAGGAAGTAGGAAGGAAATTAGCAACATATATTAGAAAGAATGTAAGAGCAAAAGAACAAAGAGACAGGGCAAATTTATTTGAAAAGTACATACCTGAGGTTGCCGCATCATTATCTTTGTTAACAAATGAAAAAAAAGAAAAAATTTCAGAAAACCTCAACAAAATTTTGAAAAAATCACTAAAAGATTTTATGCCTAAGGAGGAAGCTAAAGAGCATGGCAAAACAGAATAATAAGGTAACAGAAGCACTGGAAGAATTAGGTCAAAAAATCGTAAAGCAGATTTATAAGGAAAAAAACCCGGAAATTGAAGTTCCTATAAGAGCATTGTCTAATGTTGAGTTTGATAAAAAAACAAGAACAGTTAAACTAGGTGGAAAAACATCTGCTAGACACTTCTTTCATATAGCACATTCAAAAAAATTCATGCAAACTATAGAAGTTGCGTCTATAAGTTACAACTTGTTGAAAGAAGATAAGCACGCATCGCTTAGAGATGTATTCTACATGGCTAAAAGAACAATACCCAGCACAAAAGTAAACATAGTTGACGATCAAACTGAATCAGACTCAGTTATAGAAGATTTAGAATTAATAACTGATCAAAGTAGAGAGCAATTAAACGTGAATGCTAATAAGAATGGCTCAGTAGCAGGAGAGGTAATAATAGAAGACAAAGGAGATACAATTGACTGGTCAAAACTGGGAAGTGGTGGCTGGTCAATTCCAAGCAATGTAGAAAATATAAAATTCAAGAAAGTATCAGCAAAATATATAATCTACATGGAGAAGGCTGCAGTATGGGAAAGACTACATGAAGATAAGTTCTGGGCAAAGCAAAAATGCATAATTGTTTCTTCACAAGGTCAAACAACAAGAGGTATTAGAAGATTACTACAAAGGTTAACAACAGAACACAGCATACCAATTTATGTATTGACAGATCTGGATCCCTGGGGATTTTATATATACTCTGTATTGAAATATGGTTCAATTAACTTAGCGCATATATCTGAAAAAATGGCCATACCTAATGTAAAGTTTTTAGGAATAACTGTAAACGATATTGAGAAATATGGTCTGCAAAAACATTTGATAAAATTCAAAGACACAGATTTAAGCAGGTTAAAGCAAATAGCAAATTATGACTGGTTCAAAAACAACAAAGAGTGGCAAAAACAGCTAGAAGCTTTAAAAAAGTTAGGTGCAAAAGCAGAAATTCAGGCTTTAAGTAGTAGGGGAATAAGTTTTATCAGTGACACTTATCTACCAAATAAAATCAAGGAAAAAGAGTTTTTGGACTAGTTTCGAAATGTTTTTATAACTACCACATAAGATTTCTTATATGAGGATAATCCCAATAATCGGTGCGTTAATATCTTTCGCAATAGTAATGTTTTTTATTCCAAAACTGATAAAGTATCTAAAGAACATTGGTTTAACAGTTAAAGACCAAAACAAGCAGGATAAGCCTTTAATTCCTGTTTCTGCAGGCTTAGTTGTCGTTGGAGGAGTAATAGGAGGTTTAATGAGTTATGTGTTTATTCAAACTTTTTTTTACAAAGACTCATCACTATTATTATTAACATTCGCAGCTACAACTTCTTTGCTATTGGTAACATTAGTTGGTTTTATAGATGATTTACTAGTAAACAGGTTAAAAGACAGAACATCAGGATTAAAACAATGGCAAAAACCGCTATTGACTGCAGCTGCAG
This sequence comes from Candidatus Woesearchaeota archaeon, assembly GCA_964361505.1. GTDB lineage: Archaea > Nanobdellota > Nanobdellia > SCGC-AAA011-G17 > GW2011-AR20 > JACQNJ01. The sequence goes on from CAYIAV010000024.1 coordinate 4,001, forward strand.
CAATACCATTAATGGTTGTTAATGCAGGAACATCAACGATGTGGTTTCCTTTCATAGGAGAAGTTAATTTTGGTTTGATTTATCCTTTAATTCTGATACCTTTAATTTTTATAGGCTCTTCAAATATGGTAAACATGCTGGCAGGTTTCAATGGCTTAGAAGCAGGTTTAGGTTTAATTTATATAGGAAATCTTGGATTATATGCATATATCACTAATAGGCCATTGGCAGCACTTATTGCAGCAGTAACATTTGCAGCATTATTAGCATTTTACTATTACAATAAGTATCCTGCAAAAATATTTCCAGGAGATTCATTAACATATTTTTTAGGTGCAGCTCTTGCAACAATAGCAATTATCGGCAATATAGAAAAAGCAGCATTAATAGTCTCAATACCATTTTTCATAGAATTTTTCTTAAAAGCTCGGGGTAAATTCAAAAAACAAAGTTTTGGCTATTATGAAAATGGAAAAGTTAAGTCGCTATATGGCAAAGTTTATTCTATACCTCATTTATTTACAATAAAAGGAAGGTTTACAGAAAAGCAGGTAGTATACTTAATATTACTGATAGAATTAGTTTTTGCAGGATTAGTGTGGGTGGTTTAATTGATAAAAAAAATAAAATCTATTCTGCTTAAAGGGTATTCAAAAGATAAAAGCTTGGTAAGAGACAGTTTTATTCTTTTTGTAGCGACAATGATTCTCAACTTAATGGGGTTTGTTTTTCATTTTTTTATGGGCAGAGTTTTAGGTCCAAGCAGTTATGGAGTTTTAGGAGCTTTGATGTCTTTGCTATTCCTGCTTATAGTTCCCACTGTAACAATCCAAACAACACTAACAAAATTTGTTTCAGAGCTAAATGCAGAAAAACAATATGGCAAAATAAAATATTTGTTAACAAGTATGCTAAAAACTTTTTCAGTTATATCTATAATCGGTTTAATGGTTTATACTCTCCTTAGCGAGTCAATAGCTTCTTTCTTGCACATCCCAGTAACACCTGTGCTTATCTTTGGGGGTTTTCTTGTTTTTGCTTTGTTATTGCCAATTTCAAGAGGAGTGATGCAGGGGTTGCAGTGGTTCAAAAATTTAGGAATTAATATGGCATTCGAAGGAATATCAAAAGTAATTATAGGAATAGTTTTAGTAATGATTGGTTTAGGAGTAAACGGGGCAGCATATGCAATATTTATAGCATTCATGATATCATTTTTCATAACATATTTTCCACTAAAAAAGATTTTAGAGCATAAAATAGAAAAATATTCTTTAAAACCAGTATATACCTACCTCTTACCAGTAACATTGACGTTATTACTACTAACATCATTTTACAGCATTGATATTCTATTAGTCAAGCATTTCTTTGATCCAGTATCTGCAGGCCATTACGCAGCAGTTTCTCTTATTGGCAAGACTGTATTCTTTGCAACTATCGCAATAACTCAAGTAATGTTTCCAAAGGTTTCAGAGTTATATAAGCAAAAAAAGCCCCACAAAAAGCTCCTAACAAAATCTCTTTTCTTAATATCTCTTATAGGAATTCCAATATGTATTGTTTATTTTTTCATTCCAGAGTTAGTAGTTAAAATATTTTTTGGAAGCGAATATCTAGACGCAGCAAATTTACTTTGGAAATTTGCAGTATTTATGTTAATGTTCTCTTTCACATACACAATAGCAATGTACAATCTTTCAATAAATAGGCTTAAATTTCTTTTTGTCTTGCTATTATTCAGCATAACAGAGGCATTAACGATATGGTTTTATCATACCAGCTTATTGCAAATAGTAACCCTATTGATGGGTCTAGGTTTTGCAATGTCAATAACAATGTTTTTAACAACATTATCAAGAAAGAATGAGTAATGAACTGTCCATAATAATACCTGCATATAATGAAGAAAAAAGGATTTCTAAAACTCTTGAACTTTATTTGAAATATCTAAAAGGAAAAATAAATTTTGAGATTCTTGTGGTTATAAATGGCTGCACAGATAACACAATAGGGGTAGTTAAATCAGTAGCTAAATCCAATAAGGAAATCAAGTATATTGATATAGGGAAAGTTGCAAGTAAAGGAGCTGCAGTTATTGAGGGTTTTAAGAGAACGGAATCTGATTTAATAGGATTTGTAGATGCAGATCTTGCCACAAATCCAGATGCTTTCTACGATCTAGTAAAAAATATGGGAGAATTCGATGCAGTTATTGCTTCTCGTTGGATGAAAGGCGCAAAAATGGATCATCGCCAACCAGTAACAAGAATAATTGCTGGCAGAACATTTAATCTATTAGTAAACATTTTTTTCAATTTAAAAATTAAAGATACACAATGCGGTGCAAAATTATTTAAGAGAGCAGTAATAACAAAAATCTTGCCTAGCATGGGGAAAACAACCGGTTGGGCATTTGATGTAAATCTGTTATATGCAATAAAAAGAAATGGTTTTAAAATAAAAGAAATTCCAACAGAATGGAATGAACCAGGTGGTTCTCATTTAAAGCTCAAAACAATTTTTGAAATGTTTCTCTCAGTTGTAAGGTTGAGATTAATTTACTCTCCTTTCAGGTTTATAGTAACAACTTATAACAAGGTAAAAAATGTCATATGAATTTTCTTTAGTCATAGCTTTAGCACCAGAAAGAAAGATAGAAGTTCTTGATTCTTTAAGGGAAATGAATTACAATCATAAAAAATACGAAGTAATAGTTGAAGTAGGAAAAAATCCATCTGAAAACCGTAATAGGGGAATACAAAAAGCAAAGGGAGAAATAATCGCTTTTATTGATGATGATGCAAGAGTGAATAAAGATCTTCTTAAAAATGTAGAGGAATTTTTTAATCAATATCCAGAAATAGACATTGTGGGCGGCCCGCAATTAACACCTAAAGATGATTCTTTTTTTGCAAAAGCTACAGGATGTGCACTTTCATCATTCTTTGGGACATATAAAATGAGCAACAGATACAAATTAGGAGAGTTAAATCTCAATGCAGACGAAAATAGCCTAACATCAGCAAATTTTTTTGTAAGAAAGAAAATATTCAAAAAAATAGGGGGATTTAATCCGCTTCTTTTTCCAGGAGAAGATCCAGAACTTATCACAAGAATGAAGCAAAATGGAATAAAAATTGCCTATTCTCCATCAATAATAATTTATCACAGAAGAAGAAATAATTACATATCTTTTTGTAAGCAATTCTTTAAGTATGGCCAAGTAAGGGTGTTAAAAGAAAAGATAAACAAGAAAAAGATAGGGTTAGTGTTTCTTATACCTTCTCTGTTTACATTATACCTAATTCTTGTAGTTCTTCTTACAATAGTTCATAAGATATTTCTGCTTCCTTTAGCTATTTACTTGACAATAGCTGTAATTTTTTCAATTGCCATATCTCTAAGAAAAAATATTCTTTATTTGCCACTATTGCCATTCCTTTTTCTTTCCATTCACGCTTCATATGGCATAGGGATGCTTTATTCCATGTTAAAATCAAAAAAATAGGTTTAAATAGCTTTTAATGCTAAAATTTCTTATGAAATTCCAGAAGATTCTTTTTATTGCAGCAGCAACAGAATTTGGAGCTTATCCCCCATTAGGTATCCTTAGTGTAGCTGCTTATATTAGAGAAAAAGGGTTTGAAGTAGGGGTAATAGACTATTCAGGATTAAAAATTACTAAAGAACGAATAAGAAAAGATATTCTCAGATACAATCCGGATATGGTTGCTATAGGCGTTCTAACAGGCCCAGGATTGACAAGGGCAATAATGGTAAGTGATATAGCCAAAGAGCTTAATAAAAATGTAGTTTGGGGTGGACCTCATCCAACAATATTGCCTCATCTAACTCTAAGTCATTCAACAATTGATGCAGTAATTATAGGAGAAGGGGAATATGCATTAGAAGAGTACCTGGCTTATCTTAATGGATCTAATCAAGAACCTAAAGGAATGGGATTAAAAATAGATGGTAAAATAAAAATAACACCTGCTCAAGATAAGTTCATTGATATAGATACAAAACCAATGCCTTCTTGGGAATTAATAAAAGATATTGACAAGTATTTCCCTTACTCAAAGCACAACTATGTTCTTTTAGAAGCAAATCGAGGTTGTCCTTACAAATGCGGTTTTTGCCATCACGCAAATGAAGATGTAAAAAGCTATGGTGGAAAATTCAGAAACATGAGTGCTAAAAGATTGTTAGAGCAATTTGATTATGTAAAAACCTTGACAAAAAAACATATTTCAAGAATGGATATTGGCGGGGACATGCATTTAACAAATCAATCTTTTACAGAGCAATTTGTAAAAGAACTAAAAGACTCAGGAAGACATATTGGATGGCATACAGTAAGCAGATTTGACGTCATGACTGAAAAAATGGTAGATTTGATTGCGGATGCAGGCTGTGAAGGCATAATGCTTGGCTGTGAATCAGGAAGTCCAAGAATCCAAAAAATGCTGGGCAAAACAATAAGCTTAGAAAAAGCAGAAAGAATTACTAAAAAACTTAGAGACAAGGGCATAATGGTCACAGTCACCTATATGATGGGGCATCCAGATGAAACTTTAGAAGAAATTAACCTAACAAAAAAGTTTATGAAAGAAATATCCGCAGATCAAAATTTATTGCAGATATACAGGCCTTTTCCCGGAACTCCATATTTTGATTTATGTTTACGTGAACACAAACTGCAAATGCCAAAATCATTGAAAGAATATGTCACTTTTGGAGTTCTTGGCCATCACGCAAATATATCAAAAGTTCCTATTTCAACATTATGGAAAGAGTTTTACAAAGAAAATGCATATGAGCAAACAAGGTACTTTATCAACCAGCAGAGATTTTTCTTAAAAAGACAGATGTACGATCAATTTTTTGATCATTTCAAAAACAACAAGTTCACTTTCAAAATAAAAGAATTTTTAACTGTCTCAACAAGATGATAGCTATCACAGGAGCAACAGGTTTTCTAGGAAGACATTTAGTAGCAAAGCTAAGGAATAAAAATATCAAATGCTTGGTAAGAAAGGAGGATCACGGATTTAAAAAGTTAAAAGTAACAAAGGGGGATATTGGCGATAAAAAAGCTTTGGATACTCTTGTTAAAAATGCAAAAATTGTTGTTCACTTAGCAGCTGTAATAGACCATAAAGACAAAGAGGAATATCAAAAAGTCAATATAGAAGGCACAAAAAACCTCATAAAAGCATGCAAAAATAATAACGTAAAAAGAGTTATTTTTGTAAGCTCTATGGCTTCTACAAAAAAATATTTAGACGATTATGGCAAAAGTAAGTCAGAAGCAGAGAAATTATTATTAAGTTCAGGTCTAGATGTAACCATTCTAAGGCCTTCATTCATATATGGAAAAAACAGCAATAGCATGAAAAAACTCTTGGAATTTCTCAATAAATTTAAAGTCATACCAATTGTAGGTGATGGAGAATACAAATTCAGGCCGGTTCATGTAGATGATGTTGTAAAAGCTATTATACTATGCATTAATAATAAAAAAGCAGTAAATAAAACATATGATATTTTGGGAAAAACAGAATTAACTTTCAATGAATTTATAGACACAGTTTGTAAAAAATACAATATTAAAAAGCGAAAAATTCATATACCTATATCAATATGCCTGCCTATAAGCTCAATAGGCTCTCTAATAACTAAGAATTTTCCTTTAAAGAAAACATACGTATTAAGTATAAAATCCAGTACTACAGGAGATATAGGTCCTGCAGAAAAAGATTTAAAGTATAAGCCTATGGGTTTCTTGGACGGATTAAAAAAATAAGATGTTATACACTCATATTCTCAGAAGAAGCATTTCATGGAGATACCCTCAAAGGGTTCTAGAAAATGCTTGGTATGCTATGCGTTCAGCTCCTACAGCCTCTACACCATTTAAATTAAAACTAGAAAACACTACAGTTTGTAACCTTAGATGTAATATGTGCCCTCACGGAGTTGGCTTAAAAAGACCTATAGGCTCATTATCCTATGAAAATTATAGACATATTTTTGATCAAATCTATCCTTGCTATTTAAACTTAACAGGCATTGGAGAGCCTTTGTTAAATAAAGATATTTTCAAAATAATTGCACATGCAAGGTCAAAAAGAACTTTTGTTAAGCTAGACACTAATGCTACTTTGTTAAATCGAGAAAATGGAATAAAAATGTTAAATGCTTCTCCCAGCATATTATCTATTTCTATAGATGGCATGAAAAAAGAAACATTTGAAAAAATAAGAGTAAGGGCAAATTTCGAAACAGTAATCCAGAACACAGAAAATTTTGTTAAATTAAAAAAAGAATTAAAAAAAGAAGATACAAAAGTTCATACATTCATGGTAGTCCAGCAGGATAATCTTATGCAATTGCCAGAATACATTAGGTGGGCGGACAAAATTGGTGTAGACTCAATAAATGGGACTTTTGTTATTCGTTTAGGCATGAATGAAAATAAAGATATTGGATTAGATTCTTGCTCTCCTGAAAATATTAAAAAAGTAAGAAAAGAAACAATAGAAGCTCTAAAAGATGTAAAAACAGAAGTCAGGATAGGAAACTTAGTTAACTTTCTTTACAAGTTTGAAAATATTCAAGGAGAAAGCGTAAATAAAGGCCATAACATGATGGCAGCATGCTATTTACCCTGGTATACTCCTTACATTACATGGGATGGAAATGTATGCCCTTGTGACTTTTACGCTGAAAATGAAATAGTTTTTGGTAATGTATTTGAAGAGCCTTTTATGAAAATCTGGAATAATGAAAAAGCAAGAGCATTCAGAAAACAATTAATAAAGAAAAGAGTAGGTATCTGTGCATCTTGCGGTGTTAATGAAA
>CAYIAV010000025.1:0-10735 GCA_964361505.1 Candidatus Woesearchaeota archaeon
TTAGTTTACCTAGTGCTAAAGCACAAGGTATCCTTTGTATGTAATGAAAAAAATAATTTTATTATTGATGTTTTTGTTAATGCCTTTAGTATCAGCATCTACATTGACAATAGAATCAGTAGCAAAAGCTCCAGAAAAAATTAGCCCTGGAGAGATAATGGTGTTAGGGATAACATTAGAAAATGATGGAAGCCAGGATATTGAAGACATAAGGGTGTCGTTAGATTTAACAAATCTCCCACTAGCACCATTAGAGTCTTCAGAAGCATTTATTGAAGAAATAGACAATGATGAAAAGGGCCTGGCAGTATTTAGCTTGCAGGCATTTCCGGATGCAGTTCCAGGAGTCTACAAAATTCCTGTAAAAATAACAGCAGAAAATCAAGATATCCAGACATTTACAAGCATTACAATAAGCTCCAATCCAAAATTAGAAATAGGAATTGAAGAATCAACAATAGTGACAACAAATGAAAAAGGAAAAATTGTAATAAGGTTTGTAAACACTGGAGATGGAGAAGTAAGGTTTCTTTCAGCAAAAATTCCAAGATTATCAAACTATGAAGTTTTGACACAAAATACATTTTATATAGGAAATATTAAACCAGATGATTTTGAAACAATTGAAGCTGAAATACTGATCAAAGAAAACACTCAGGCAATACCTTTAGAAGTTTCCTACAAAGATTCTTTCAACAAAGAGTTCAAGAAAGTTTATCCATTAGAATTAAGAACATATTCTCCAAAAGAAGCAAAACAGCTTGGGTTGATTCAAAACAGCAATACACCTTTAGTTGTCACAGTAATAGTAATAGCTTTAATCATCTTCTTCATCTACAGGAGATTTAAGAAAAAACAATGATTCTGGAATATTTCAGATTAGCAGTAAATAATATTACCAACAGGAAGGTAAGGTCTTGGTTAACTATAATAGGTATAGTTATAGGAATAGCTTCTATAATTGCTTTAATCTCTTTATCCTTAGGTTTGCAAAATTCTATAGAAGAGCAATTTGAAAGTTTTGGTTCTGACAAAATCTTGATAAGCGCTGCAACATTTCAAGGCCCAGGATCACTATCTTCAGGATTAACTGATAAAGACGTAGAAGCAATAAAAAAAATAGAAGATTTTAAGCTAGTCTCTCCTTTTATCGCTCGTCCAGGTGCTGTAGAATTTAAAGGGGAAGAAAAGCATCCAACAATATTTGGCTTAAAGGCAGAAGATGCAATTGAATTGTTTGAAAGCACAAGAGACTTAGAAAAAGGCCGTTATCTAAGAAAAGGAGATAATTTTGATGCAGTAATAGGCTCAAGAACAGCTAAAAAATTATTTGACAAGGAAATAAGGATTAACAATAAGATAGAAATTAATGGTGTTGAGTTCAGAGTTATAGGAATATTTAAAGAAGTAGGAAATCAGCAGGATGATAACTCAATAAACATTCCTCTAGAGACATTTAGGGAGGTTTTTGGTACAAAAGATCAAGTTGACTTTATAAGCGCCCAGGTTAAGCCCGGCTCAGATATTTCAACTGTTCAAAAAAAAGTCGAAAGATTATTGGAAAGAGAAAGAAATGATAAGAATTTTCAAGTTCTTACTCCAACTCAAATTTTAGAGCAGATTAGCCAAGTTCTAGGAATAATTCAATTGGTTCTAGTAGGCATAGCAGCAATATCTTTAGTTGTAGGCGGCATTGGTATAATGAATTCTATGTATACTTCTGTTTTAGAAAGAACTCGTGATATAGGTGTCATGAAAGCTATTGGAGCAAAGGATTCAGACATCCTAAAATTATTTTTAATAGAATCAGGATTAATGGGATTTGTCGGAGGTATATTTGGAGTAGCCTTAGGAACAATCCTCTCTTTAGGAATTGGAGACTATGCAACAGAAGCAGGATTCAAATTGTTAGTAACAGTAAACCCTCAATTAATGCTGTTTGGTTTGTTATTTTCATTCATAATAGGAATTATTTCAGGAGTTCTTCCAGCTTACAGAGCTTCCCAGTTAAATCCTGTAGAAGCATTAAGACATGAATAAGATTAATAAACAAAATCTTTGTAATCTCCCAAAAGCCTAACCTGAGCTGGACTTTTAATTTTATTCAAAGCCTTCTCCTTTATTTGTCTGACTCTCTCACGAGTCAATTTTTCTCTAGTTCCTATCTTATCTAAAGTTAGCGCTTCTTCTCCTTCTAACCCATAGTATAATCGGATAATCCTAGCTTCACGAGAATCTAAGCAGCCCATACAATGCCTAATTGTATCTCTAAGAGAGGATATATTTATATCTTCATCTGGAGATTTTTGAGAAGGATCAAAAAACATATCAATAAGAAAGTCCTCAGAGTCTCCAAGTGGCGTATCAAACGAAACTTCCTTCTGAGCAATAGAAAGTCGATACTCAACTAATTTAGAATTTATGTTTAATTCATTAGCAACATCATCTATCAATTCTTGAGGATTTAGAGTATTTCTAGAATTAGATAACCTTTCAATAGCTTTATTTATTCTTAAAAAATCGCCAATAGGAATTCTGACAGTCCTAGAATTTGCTAATTTTGCCATAATTGCTTGTCTTATCCACCAAACAGCATATGAAATGAACTTAAATCCTTTAGTCTCGTCAAAACGTTCAATAGCTTTAAAAAGACCAATATTTCCCTCGCTAATTAACTCAGAAAGATTCAATCCCAAACCTTGATATTCTTTGGAAACGCTTACAACAAACTTCAAGTTAGAATTTATAAGTCTATCCCTAGCTTCTTCATCACCTTCTCTCGCTCTCCTTGCATATTCTACTTCTTCTTCTCTGGACAAAGGGTTATAATGCTGTATTCTTCTAAAATAAGCGCTTAAATAGTTATCACCTTCATATAATAAAGGAAAATCATCTTCACTTTTATTGCGAATTTTCCTTCCTTTTCCAGAATGTATTTTAGTATTAACTCTATTTTCTAAATCTGAAAAAATCTCTCTGCAAAGAGAATCCAAAGAAGATCCCTCTACAGCATCTCTTTTAATTTTGATAAGTTTATTTTCAGCTAAAAATGTGATATACTTGCCGCTTACATTCAAAATCCTCTTTGTTTCAGGGATGCTATAATCTCTTGTAGGATCAATAACATAATTTGGGATGTTTCTCCTAGAAACAGCTCTGCTAATTAGGTAGGTAAGTGCTCTTGCTTTAGATATATCATAGCTCTCTTCTCTCGAGGAGGTTTGCATATTAAAATTGTAAAAAAAGAAAATATATTAACCTATCGGATCTTTTTAATACATGGAACCAGTTCCAATGTCTCGCAAACAGTTATTAGCTCAAGGGCAATGTTGCGGTAATTGCTGTTTAAACTGCCCTTACACGCCAAAACATTCAAAAGGTTCAATAGAGATTAATACAGTTTTAAATTCCCAGTAACTGCATCTATCTTGTTTTCTTCATCTGGGCCAACAGCCCCACAAGTTGTAGTTGAAGTTCCATCAAAAAAAGTCCTTCCAGCATCAGTTATTAAAGAAATATTTAATCCTGCCTTTTTAGCCATATCTAAATATTTTAACAATTCATTTTTATTATCTACTTTTAATATAGACTTTTTCATGCCTTGCTTTCTCCAGTTTTCAACTATCTTTTTATCAGATTTAAAAATAACATCTACAGAAGCATGAGCTACTTGCGCGCTCATTTTGCCTTTATCCATGTTCAAGTCTTTTCTAACTAAAATAACTTGCTTAAATTCCATATAACTTTTAGTTTTATTTTCTTTTTAATGTTTTCTAAAAATGCGTTTCCAATCTTTTCTATACTTTTTAATGAACACAATTAAAGAAACAACGATTAGAACAACACTGGACCATTGTCCTATGCTTAATCCTAAATGCAATGTATCTACTCTATAAAAATCAACAATAAATCTTCCTATAGATTCTAAAAACACAAAATTCCAAAATATAAAACCCGGCTTAAACAATTTTTTGCTAATAACTAATAAATAAAAAAATAACAAGAATCTATAAACAGCGGCATATAATTGTGAAGGATGTCTGCAATTTTCAACATTAGAATAATTAACGCACCATTTAACATTAGTCACAGTCCCAATCAGTTCAGCATTAACAAAGTTAGCAATTCTTCCAAAAGCCAGAGCTAAAATTCCAGGTATAACTAAAATATCTGCAAATATCCAAAAGTTAAAGTTTTTCTTTTTACAATACAAATATCCAGCAACAACAGCCCCAATTAATCCTCCATGAAAGCTCATACCTCCATGCCATATTTTTAAAATTTCTAAAGGATTAGCAAAATAAAATCCAGGCTCCCAAACTAATACTTCAAATAACCTAGCACCTATAACAACACCAATAATCAAGTAAGTAATAAAATCATAAATTTCCTCATCATTTATCTTTAAATTTTCTTTATATTTTTTCAAAAAATAGATTCCCAGCAAAAATCCGAAAATATAAACTAGGCTATACCACCTAATGCCAAATCCATTAATCTGAAAAATAAAAGGACTCAAATTATGTTCAAACATAGCTTACCTCTAATCCTGTTCCTATATCTAAAGTTCTAGAATTATATCTTGCATTGGCCATTTCGACATAATCAGCTATATCATGAGAATAGATATTATCCGCAACAATAATAGCATTTTTATTTAATTTCTTATTTAAGGCTTTTAAGTACTCAACATACTCGCTCTTAGTTCCATCAATAAAAACAAAATCAAATTTATCTTTCAGCTTATGCAAAACTTCTAAAGCATCTCCTTCTAAAATTTCAATATTCCTTAATTTAAATTTCTTAAAATTCTCTTGAGCTAACTTTATCTTTTTAGGGTCTTTTTCAATAGTCGTAATCTTAGCATCAGGGCAGGCTAATCCAATCCAACAAGTACTGTAACCATTAGAAGTACCAATCTCTAAAACTCTATAAGGGTCTCTTCCTTTTAACAGTCTAAAAATAAATTCAGCAGTTTCTCTAGGAATATTAAACATATAATTGCTTATTCCATATCCCTCTAACTCACTTAAAAGCTTAAGCGTATCCTGGCTCAAGGGTATTGGTTTCTCTTCTTGTTTCATGTTCTTCTTTTCCCCTATCATAAACTCTCAAACCTTGTATAGCTCTATCATAATGGCATAATTCATGCTCTCTCGTTTTTCTCATTTCATCTGCAGCTAAACTATATAATAAAAGTATCGTATTAGACCTAGAATCATACTGTCCTAAGACTCCAGCTCCTAATTCCGCTTCAGTAGCACTTCTTATTGTTATGTTTTGTTCACTTAATTCTTGGTAAAAAGTTTTATCTCTTTCATATAAATTTTCCTTCTCTTTTATTCCATAAATTTTAAAAACTCTTTTCTCATTGTTATAATGATAAAGAAAATACTGATTAAGCAGTCCAGAAAGAGAGCTTTTTTTATCTAAATCAAACTCAAACGAAAAGGGATACACTTCATCTATTTTGTCTTGCAAGTTCATTAATATTCCTCTTCTAATAACTGAATTATTTCATCATCCTGATCTTTTACTCCTATTACCTGCAATAGCACAGGTACAGAAGTTTGCCCAGATACCTGCTTCAACATCTTCCGGTCTTCATGAGCAGGCATTACTTCTATCTTTTTATAGACTATACCTTTCTTCTTCAAAACTTCTTCCGCTTTTCTGCAGTAAGGACATCCTTCTAATCTAAATAAAACTAAATCTTTTTTAACCATTTAAATCCCCCCCATAAAATAACTAAAGAAACATTCTTTTTAAAAAATTATTTCTTTTCATTTTTTAAAACCCAATAAATCAAAATCCCATAAACAATAACTAATAAACCATAATTTATTTTCATAAAAGTAGAATCACTCCATCTTATTCCATTAATAAATGGTTGAGGGAAAGGGTACAAAAAAGGAGTAGGAAAAAAGTCTTTAGTATGTGTGGGTATATCAATTAAAACATGCAACCCCCATCCAGTAATAAACCAGTATATCTTCTTAGTTATAAAATAAATTATTAAAACAGCCAAAGCAAATACAACTAAACTATGGGTTAAATTATACAAAATAAAAACGCTACCAGGTATTGTAGACAATTCTGGTCTGCCAAAGATAGTCGTTCCAGCAACAAAAGATAAAATAAAGTGAGGTCCAAAGCTAGCTACATCAGGTAAAATTCCAAATAATCCCGCTAACCACCTATCTTTTCTTTTAAAAAATAAAGCAAAAGTCCATAAAAAATGTGCAAATATATCCATAACATTTAAAGAGATTGAACTAGTTAAAAAGCTTTACTTAAAAACTTCTCCAGCCTCCATACTCCAAAATAACAAATCTAGTTCATCCATAGAGATTCCAACTTCTTTAGAAAAATTCTTGAACTTATCTTCAATCTCAAAATAAACCTTAGGAGTTAAACTCTTAGGAACTTCATTAATAATCTTAAGTTTAACTAAATTTTTCAAGATATGCCTGTCTAATATAGCTAAATCTCTATGTCCTATATTCCTAAGAAAATGCGAACTTTCTTTGTATCCCAATCCTTTAACATTCTTAACAAGCCAGTCTCTCAATTCAAAAGAATTTTTAGAATTTTTTAATCTGCTTTTAATCTCATTATGTTTATTCTTAGCTTCAACTAAATATTTACTCTTATTATTATGAAATCTTATTTCACCAGATAAATAAGAAGCAGTATCAAAATTTTTATTTTTAAAATTTAATTTTTTTAATGTTTGTATAGCTCTGTCAGCTCCCCTTGCAGTGCTTTGAGGGGTTAAAATGCAAAAACACATTTCATAAAACCAGTCTTCTTCTTTAACATTTTTAAAATCATTTAACCTAGAATTAATAACAGAACTTTTTTTCTTATATTCATTGAGTAATTCTTTATAATCCATAAAAAAATCTCAGTAAGTTAATTTATATTCTTTTCTCATGAATTAAATATTTCAGCATCTTTCAAACTCCAAAAATATTCTTATAATATCTAGGAATAGCCGCTTTTAGATTGTAGGCTTTGCATTACTATATCCTTTTTAATCTTGAAAGAAGCATATCAGTGCTATCTTCCTCATCATTAAGCCAGTTATACCTTCTAACATTCTTTTCCTTTTCTTGAATCAGCATACCTTTAATTCTGTCTAGAGCTTGATTCAATGCAGGAATAATTCCGTATTCACTTCCTGAAGCCACAACATGTTTTTCCGCATTAAAGTAACTGGCTCTACAGTAAAATAAAGGTACTTGTCTTGTTTTTTCTCTGCGTTGTGTTAAGTAAACTCTTAACTTCCCATCATCAATAAACTTGGTATGTCTCTTTGCCAAGTTATATACAGTTAAATATATCTCTTCTCTATCTATATTTGTTAATCTCTTAAGTCTACCTGCTAACTTAACAGACAAGTCTAAGCTCATATTACTCCCCCCTTCTCCCCCATTTCAAGCAGTAAAAGAATTAACGCAAAGTATCTCTGTTATATCTAAAACATATTAATACAAGCTTGTACTTAAATGTAACATATATACAGTATATATAGGATATATAAAAAATCTTTTTTCTCCTCAAAAAAGTGCCATTTGACCTTGAATCAGTGTTTTTTTAATCAGCTTCTGCAAAAAATGCAGTAGTAATTTTATGCTGCATGAAACTCAACTATGTCTTCGTCTTCTAATGTATGGTCTAAACCAAAGGTTTGTCCTTTAAATCTTGCGCTTTTTCCCCAAACTTTAGCATATTTAAATTTCTGAACAAAATCCTTATGAATATGTTCTGCTAAAGTTCTTACAGTAGATCCATTTTTTAATGCAATGGGGGGATAATCAGCTTTCTTTCCTGGTTGTTTTGTAAAAACTTTAATCAAACCCAAAGAATTCCAGATCTTGTCTTTAATTTTTTCAATGTCATCCCCCCTTTTAAGAATCAAAGTTTTGTTATGGATATCATTTTTTTCTAATTCATTTCTCAATAAATTTAAATCATCTTTTCTTTCAATCAATAAAACAATTAGTTCAGACATTCTTAAAATAGATAAGTAAGTTGGTCCTTTTTCAATCTGTTCAAAGTTTTCAACAATAGCAGGAATCTCAACAATTTGTAGTCTTACGCCTTTATAATTCAAAATTCCTATCTCAGGTTTTAATGTAGTAAAAGGATAATCAGCTATAAGCACATTTGCATTAGTCAATTGTTTTAATAGTGTAGACCTCCCAGAATTAGGCAATCCCATCAAAGTTATAGTTGCACTTCCTTCTTTTTTTAAAGACAGAGAAGCTCTTGAGCCTTTTTTAGAAATTTTTTCTTTTTTTACTAACTCTTTATACTTGGCTATTTTCTGCTTAATCTGCTGCTGCAATCCTTCACTGGATTTATGTCTAGGCACAGTAGCCCACATTTTTTGCAAAGCCTGTAATCTCTCAGCAGGCGTTGAAGCAGCCCTGAACTCATCTTCAGCAAGTTGATATTCTATTCCAGGATTAACAGTCATAAAAAAATAATAGAATGCCTAATTTTTAAATGTTAATGTTTTTTGATAGCTTTACACACCATTAGGATAATTATTTAAACCAAGTGATAAATAAAAATATATGCCTACATTTTCAACAGTACAAAACACAATTATCAATGGAATAGTCGCAATATTAATAATCTTTTTAGGCTTAATATTTGGGAGATTTTTAGGCAATTTAACAAAAAGAATTCTAAGCGAGTTAGAAGCAGACTATTTAATAAAAAAACATGTTTCTTTAGAAATAAAGGCAGAAAATGTTTTAGGAAACCTAGTAAAATATGCTTCATATATATTTGCAACAATCCTGGCATTAACTCAAGTAGGAATAACAGGAATAGTATTATACATCTTATTTTTTTTAGGAATCATCATAACAGCAGGAATTGTCTTATTTGATATAAGGGATTTCTCACATAATCTAGTAATAGGTTTATTCTCAAAAAAGAGAAAATTATTAAAAAAAGATCAGGAAATCGGTATTAGTGGTGTGAAAGGTAAAATCACCAGTATAGGCATTACAGAAATAAGGGTAAAAACAAAAAATGATGATATTATCATTATTCCTAGTTCTCTGTTATAAGCAATAAAAGAGTTTAAATAACTTTAGCTACTAGAAAAAACTCATGAAGATATTAAATGAAATCACCCCATCTTGGTGGGAGCGTTTTATAGTAAACAGAAAGGTAAGAAGCGTTATAAACTATCTAAAAAAAGAGTTATCTCCAGAATTGGGTGTAGAATTAGGGGGTAGTTTTGCCAAGAATACATGGCTTTCAGGAGACCATGACATTGACATCTTCATAAAATTTCCTTATGAAAAATACAAAGATAAAGATATCTCAGGAGAGTTGTACTCTAATTTCAATAAAGTAACAGTAGTTCATGGCTCCAGAGATTATTTCCAATTAAAAAAAGGAAATTATGTATTTGAGTTAATTCCTGTTTTAGAAGTTGGAGATCCTAGAAAAGCGGTAAATGTAACAGATATGAGCCCATTTCACACTATCTGGATTAAAAATAATTTAAAGCATCCAGACCAAGTTAGATTAATAAAAAAATTCCTGAAAGCAAATGGCCTATACGGAGCAGAATCTTTTATCAGAGGTTTTTCTGGGTATTCAGCAGAGTTATTAATATCAAAGTATCGTTTCTTTTTTGATTTGATGAAGGATGCAGCAAATTGGCCTGAAAGAAAATACATTGATATGGAGGGTCATTACACTGGAGCACTAGAAGCTATGAAATCTCTAAATAAAGACCGCTTAAGCTCATTAATTTTAGTTGACCCTGTAAACCCTGAAAGAAACGCAGCAGCTGCTCTATCCAAAGTAAGTTATCAAAAATTCATAGAAGCTGCAAAATCATTTATTAGAAATCCTAACGACAATTTTTTTAGGTGGAAATCCATGAATCTAAGCATTTTAAATGAAAAAAAACAAGATAACAGCTTGATATATATTGAAGGTATTCCTATTGAAGGAAAAAGAGATGTTATCGGCGCTAAATTACTAAAAACAAATGAATTCTTGGCTAGAGAAATAGAAAGCTCTGGTTTCACTATTATTGATTACAACTGGGAGTTTGGAGACAAAGTATTATTCTGGTACATTATTGACAGTAATCCTTTAAGTGATACAGTAAAAAAATATGGCCCCCCAATAAAAGACAAAAAAAACCTAGAAAAATTCGTAGAGAGATGGCAAGGTTTTGAGATTAAAGAAGAACAGGGAAGAGCTTATGTCGTAGTTTCAAGAGAAATCAGAACTGTAAAAGAGCTTGTTGAGCAATTAGTTGATGAAGAGCATGCAAGATATTTTAAGACTTTTTCTGTTAGGTATACATAAATGCTATTTTTATAATTTTAACCCACTCAAAATCCACAAAGTCATTATTCAAAGATAGCATTTTAAGCTGTCTTTATAAGAGATATTACTCAAGAGAAAATAGTTAACGCTTCTTAAATTTTAAATATAATCTATGAAGAAGATGAAGAATTGCAAAAATAATTGCACCATAAATAAACAATCCACCCAGTACAAATGTTGGAGGTGGTGAATTAAGTATAATTCCAATTCCCAATAAAAAAACCATGATTGTTATTTTTTCTTCTTCTGCCCAACTTAAGATTCTTTTCATATATTATTAAGATGAACACTTCTATTTATTATTATTCTTTTTTTATTGCCGCTTGCAAATGTATACTTTTGTACTATCCCTTTATAAAAA
>CAYIAV010000026.1:0-10696 GCA_964361505.1 Candidatus Woesearchaeota archaeon
TTGCTTACCTAAAAATGCTGTTTGTCTGGCATATCTCATAATAAAAAATCAAAGAAATTACCTTTTAAGCCTTTTGGGATAAGGTTAAAAATGGTTTAATTTTAGAATTATTATGAAATACAGCCTTATTTTGAATAAGTTTGAGATTGATTTAAATGGCTTAAAGAAGAAACTGAGATCTTTTGAAGTTGATAAATTAACAGGGAGGATTAATACTGATGATAAAGCTGAATTAGAGGAAATAGATAAAGTATTATTTTTAGAAAGTGAGAATTTATTTAGTCTAGAGAGCTTAAGGAAAGATATTGAGAAAATAAAATTTAATGAGTTTAATTTAAGAGTTAAAAGCTATGTTAAAATTCCTGCTGGTTCAATTAAGAAAAAATTATATCCTGTTATTAATAAAAGATTAAATGAAAATTCTGAGAATAATGTTTTAATTGAACTGTTTAAGGAAGGAAAAATAAAGTATAGAATATTTTCTTATAAAGAAGTTAAGAATAATTCTGAAAATAACATAACTGTTTTGATTGAAAACCCCAGACTAGTTGAAGAGATAAGCGATTTCTTAAGACTATGCTTAATATTTAATTTAAAAATGAAGGTTATTTGCAATAATAAAAAAGAATTTGAGAATCTTTTAAACAAAGCAAAGAAGATAACTAAAGGAAAATTGTCTGAGTTTAATGTTGAAGTCGTTAAAGATTTGAATGAAGTTAAAGGCTACATTAAGATTGGCTTTTCAAAGCATTCTAAGAAAAATGAAAAAGAGTTTGTTCAATTTATAAAGAAGAAGAATAAACTATTATTTGTGTTTGGAAATGATACTTATGGTTTAAGTCAAGGAACAAGAGATAGTTTAGATATCTCCTTTAGTTTAGGACCTGACAAGAATAAGCCTATGAAAGCAAATCAGGCTTTGTCTTATGTTTTGGGGATTTATACTAATATTTAAAAACCCATTTTCTTAATTTTATGCAATGAGAGAAATTACAGAAGAGAAAATAAAGAAGTATTTTTCAGTTACTGAGAAAGCTTTTGAGAAGGCTAAGAAAGCTGGAAACAGAACTAAGCTAAAGGAAGAGAGAAAAGATTGTTTAGACATGATTGAAAGATATATTAAAGATGCAAGGCATTTTTATGATAAAGGTGATGTGGTTAATGCATTTGCTGCTTTAAGCTACGCTCATGGGTGGCTTGATGCTGGAGCAAGAATAGGATTATGGGATGTCCATGATTCTAAATTATTTACTGTAAATTAAAGAAAGATTTATATACTATAGCTCGCTATATATTGCTATGGTAACTACAATACAGGTTAGTAAGAAGTTAGTTAACACTTTGAAAAATAGAAAGATGTATAATAAAGAGAGTTATGAAGAGGTTATTTGGGATTTAATAGAGGATTCTATGGAAATTTCCGAAGAAACTAAAAGAGAAATTGAAGAAGCTAGAAAAGAAATTAAAGAAGGCAAATTTATAACTCATGAAGAGATTAAAAAGAAGTTTAGTCTATAATGTATTCAATAATTTATTCTAAGAAGGCAGAAAAACAATTAGGCAAGCTAGATAAAGAAATAAGAAGCAGAATAATCAGATCATTAGAAAAACTAAGGATAAGGCCTGAAGCCTATATTGAAAGATTGGTTGGAGATCCAGGTTATAAATTCAGAGTAGGAAATTATAGGGTTATTATGGATGTTGATAGTGGAAAACTCATAATTCTTGTGATTAAAGTTGGATATAGAAAAAATGTTTATAAGAGCTAATATGAAAAAAGCTATAATTGTAAGTGGAACTCCTGGAACTGGGAAAACTACTATTGCCAAGAAATTTTCTAAAGAAAAAAATTATGAGTACGTAGACATTAATGAGATTATTAAAAAAAATAAATTAAATGAGGGATATGACAAGAAAAGGAAATCTTTAATTGTTGATACTAATAAGTTAAATGAATTATTGATTAGTCTAATAAGGAATTCTAAAGAAACCTTAGTTATAGACGGGCATTTGAGCCATTATTTAGACAAGAAATATGTAAGATTATGTATAATTACTAAATGTGATTTAAAAATTTTGAAAAAAAGGCTAGAGAAGAGAGGATATGGCAAAAATAAGATCAGGGAAAATTTAGATGCTGAAATATTTGATACTTGTAAAACAGAAGCTTTAGAAAAAGGGCATAATGTTAAAGTTGTCGATACTACAAGGGGTTTAATTCCTCCTTTTTAATCCTTTAATTGGCGCAAGAAATACTAAACTAATAAATATTCTAATGAATTTTGCTAAAGAAATAGTTCTTGTTTCTAATTTTATTTTATTATTTTTTATTGCCTGAATTACTGAATCTATGTTTTTTTCTGCATCTATTAAGGTATAATTGCTTCCTATTTGATACAGATAATGAGCGTCTGAGTTTCCCACTAATGGCTTGTTAAACTTTTTTGCAATCTTTATTGCTTTCTTGTTTCTATTAATCAATATTGAGTAATATGAAGAATGCTCTATTCCATCTATAACATCTATATATTTTTCTAACTTCTTTCCTATTGAGACTATTCCAAAAAAAGGATGGGGAGCTATTATTAATGAATTTTTATTCTTTATTTTTTTTAGATCGTCCAATGTTTTCATTCCAATCACTTTTTCATGCGGTACATTGTAGATTAGAATATCCATTCCTTGAATTCTTCTTTCTATGCCAGGAATTATTAAGATATCTTTAGATTTTGCGTACTTCTCTATTTCTTCTGATTTAAAACTCTGATCATGGAAAGTAAAAGACATAACATTAAAATTTAAAGAAGCTAGACGGTCAATCAATTCTTTTGCTGTATAATCTACAACATCTCTTTTATCTTCTCTTGAATGCATATGCATATCTGCTTTTAACATAGAATATGACTAAAGGATATTATTAATAAAGATTTACTTTTTCCTTTTTCTTGTGAATAAATATTCCAGTCTTAAAACTGCTATTGATTTTATGTAGTTTGTCACTGTTGAAAATATCCTTACTCTGGAATCTTCATCTTCTATCCATTTGACAGGTATTTCCTTTATTTTATAACCTTTCATATGCGCCCTGAATAATAATTCTGAATCAAAAAACCAGTTATTATCTCTCACTTCTGGAACTACATCATTAACTATTTCCCTTTTAACTGCTTTAAATCCGCATTGGCTGTCTTTGTAGTTTACACCTAGAATAAGCCGCACCAGTACATTGTAACCTCTTGAAAGTATTTCTCTTTTTAGAGATCTTTTAATTTCTGCCCCCTTCATTAATCTTGAGCCTGTTGCTACGTCATATCCTTGTACTAAGGAATCGATCATTAATGGAAAGAAGCTTAGATCTGTTGATAGATCTACATCCATGTAGCTTACTATGTCTGCATCACTTTTGATCCATGCAATTCTTAATGCTCTGCCTCTTCCTTTTTGGTTTAGATGCAATACTTTTACTCTCTTGTATTTTTTTGACAAAGAACCTGCCAATTCTAATGTTCTGTCTATTGAGGCATTGTCTGCTATTATAATACTCCAGTTATACTTGAAATTTTTTTCTAAGAATTTATATAAAGTTGAGATACTTTTTTCTAGAATCTTTTCTTCATTATAAACAGGAACTACTATGTCTACAGAAACTTTTTTCATTAAAAATAAATAATTGATTATTCTTTTAAAGGTTTTGAATTATTTTTTTGGGTCTAATTTCTTTTAGCAGTTTTTAGCTAATCTTTATCACTTGGGAGAACACTTGATTATCGATAAGGTGTATAAACCTGAATCAAATTCTTTATATGAAATTGTAGTAAAATATTTATTTAAAATTCTTAATTGCTCTTCTTTTTTCCTTATGAAATTGCCTCTGTCTAAAGCATAAAATATTTTGCTTAATATATTGTATTTTCTAGGAATTGGTTCTAAAACAAAGATATTTTTTTTTGTTAATCCACTTATTTTTTTAAAGATTTTGTCCAAGTCTCCTTCTGGAAAATGGTGCATAAAGCTTAATAATAATACTGTGTCAAATTCATTTTGTTTGAACTTCATCTTAGTGGCATCCATTTGTATAAATTTCTTTTTTTGATTTTTGTAAAGCTTTGAAGCATAATCTAGAAATCCTTGGTTCATATCTATACCCGTGTAGTCTATCGAATTATCAAACAATAAAGCGAACTCTCCTGTGCCACACCCTACATCTAGAACTTTAGAGTCTTTTTCAACAGCAATTGCATTTCTAAGCTCTTTGTACATTCTTCCTTTTCCCCAAAGTAATAAACTCCTTACTATGTTGAAAGGGAGGGGGTTGTTTAAGAGATTGTTCTTGAATGTTTTTAAACTCATTTTTTCCTCGCTATTACTGCTATTTCATGCTGATAGTTTAAAATGTTTGAGAAAAAGTACAAAACTGCAGCCATGGATTTTACGAATAAACCTTGTCTTATATTTTCAATTGGCATTTCGCTTTTTTTTATTTCAATAACTTCAAAACAATTTTTGTTCAGCATGTCAATTAAAACTTTTTTTGTGAAATGATAATTGTGGTGAATTGGATGAACTAATTCTGTAAATTTTTTTATTTTTAATTTGTAAGAAAAATCCGCTAATTTCCCCATTAAACTAGCATCGTTAATTGTCAAGATAAAGATTATTCCTCCTTTTTTAGTTATTTTACCTATTTTTGATAGCATTTTTGAAGGGCTATCAACATGCTCAATTAAGTCCCACATTGTAATTGCATCAAAGAAATCATTCTTAAATTTAATATTTAGTAAATCTCCTGTTTTTACATCTAATTTGAATTCTTTTCTAGCATAACCTGAAGCAAATTTAGAGATTTCAACACCATAAGATCTCCAGCCATTTTTTTTAGCCATATCAAGAAAAACACCTGTTGCGCAACCTATATCCAGCAAGTTCCCTTTTTTAGAATATTTTTCTAATTCAACAAGAGTTTTTCCAAATCTTGTTAATTTTTTACTTTTTTTAGTTTCATAATCTGCCCAGCAGTCTTTAAAGAAATCTTTATTTGTTGTTTTAAAATAGTCTTCATTGTAGAGATCTTTTGCAGCTATAGAACTTTTATCTGTGAACCTTAACCCACAATCATTGCATTGTTTAATATTCATATAGCTAAGCTCATAAAGTTCTTTAATATTCCCAGATTCACAATTGTTGCATTTCATATTTGGAATAAGCATACATGTTCAGTTTCTTTAATTGGTTTTAATAAAGTTTCCATTTTTTCACAGTCTTCATCATACATTATTATAGAGCCTACATTCAAGGATTCTGCTTTTTCTACTATCTGCTGATGAGTTAAAGGCAGATTTTTACATTGAACAACATTTTTTTTATAGCAGCCTAAAAACTCATTTATTTCTTTTGCATCTTGTTCTGTTAAAATTTGATCTTCCCATCCGGAGATTGTGTTTATGTTATAATAAATTGGGGCATATGAGTAATAACCTCGGGAATATGAAGAACCATATCTCTCTCTGTTGCTTTCCAAAACTACTAAATTTCCTTTGACATAAGGCAATAATTCTATTGTTTCTTTGTCAATATTTTTTAATTTTGGATAAAAAGGCGTCATAGAAGCTGAGAGTATTATTGCTGTTATAACTAAAATCGGCAAAATATATTTTATAATCTTCTCTTGTTTCATGCTATACTCTATCTTTAAGAAAAAGTAAACTGCTATCATCAAGAAGCCTATAGTAAATGTATCTACTGGCGGTCTGCTAAATATTGGGATAAATGTTATTGCCCCTGTAAATGGAGTGATAAATATTAGAAAGGCTTCTATTGCTACTGGCAAAAATAAAATTAATTCATTTTTTGAGCTGTTTTTGCTTTTCCAGTAAAGATAGAATAAAATTATTAATAACAATGAAGATGATAACGCAGTTAATTTGTCTACTGTAAATGTAAAAAGAGAATTTGGAGCATTTTCTGTCAGCCATTTAGTATAAACTGCTTCACTGCTTAAACTTTTGCTTAATGAGTTTAAATAAAACGGAATCCACCAAAAAGACGTTAGAATCAAAGCTGCTAAGACTGAGAATATTGAATATATTTTTTCTTTATTATTTTTAATTAAAATAAAACCTAGTATTAAAGGGGACATTACTATAAAAGAGGAAACATTAGAAAGCAACAATGCTGCGTATGATGGTATGAACAATAAGAACTTTTTATCTAAAGGCTTATCTTTATAGCAGATTATTATTCCGAATATTATTATGTTTAACAGCCAGCCTGTTAATTCTGGCAGCTTACCTAATCTTAGCAGATAGCCTATGCTTACAGGATTTACAAAGAAAAACAAGTAAAAGGCTATTCTTTTTACTCTGCTTTGCATGTCTTTTTTAAAGATAAAATATATTGCTAAAAATCCCAGAATATAAATTAGTATTAGCGAGATGTAGGCTGTTAATTGTATGTTATTGAATAATTTGTATAGGGGAAGAGCTGCAAAGTAGTAGCCTGGAGGATATGTTTGAAATAGAATATATTCAAAACCATTATACCAATTAGGAACCAAGTTATGATAGCCATAAGCATCTAAAAAATATAATCTTGCCAAATGGGCGCTTAAATCATTTGCAAAGTCAAAAGGGAAATTGTTAATTAATGCAGAAGTATCTATTAACCTGAAGAGTAAATAAATTGATAATAACAATACAGGGATATAGAGAAATTTATCTTTTAACTGCTCTTTCATGGAAGGCTCCTTGAAATTATTTTCTAACTATATTGACTCTTGGATCTGGCAGTTCCGGCCTTAAATATTCTGGAACTGTTTTTATCTTGTCATCGTATTTTGCTTCCCAGATTCTTAAAGGACCTATTAACCTGCCATCGTAAAATGCTAAAGGAATACCACCTTCATCTGAATAAACTAATTTAAAGCCTTCCATTTGTTCATTTAATAGGTATAACCTGGCAAATAATCCCTGAGCTACCCTTGGAGAAAGGTAAAGGGCATTACCTAAACCATTGTCTAGTTGACCCCCTCTAAATGCTGGCATAACCCTTAGGCATGATTTTAATGGAGCATTCTCGAATTTGTAAAGCTTATCTATATATACACATGATACAGGGACTTCTACCTGTTTTCCCTGATAGACAAGTATTGCTAATGGCTGGTCTATTGACTGTTTTCCTTCTACTCCTGGATTTGTTACAGGAATCATTATTGCGCCTATCCCTGATGCTCCGGCAGGGTAAACTTCTCCATTGAAATTCAAGTCGTCTTCTAATGGAGCTCCGCCCTTATACACTAAAATTGTTGCGTTTCTAGTTTCCCTAGTAGACTGCTGGTCTAAACCAAATGTAGTTATCTGTGAAAAACGATCATAGTCTGCATCTGAGCCTATTGAGGAATAAGCCGGATACTTTCCTATTTCATCTGAGACAAACAATAAATGAGTTGCTCCGTAAGTTTTCATATATTCTAATGCTTCTGTTTCGTTTTGAGCTGTCATTAGATGTCTGCCGGAGAAAAAGTTTCTAGAACCTATTGCATTTCCTCCATCAGTTAATGTAGCCCTTTCAAAACCTGTTTGTACTAAATAACCATAATCCCACCAATGAGCAAATACTGCCTCTTTTGGAGTATTGTCTCTTACCCATTTTCCAGCTATTTGCCATTGCTGATTGAAAACAGAGCCAGTGCCTCTAGCTGCGCCTAATGATGCTGAAACAAATTGAAAGACCAATCCATCCTTATTTAATATAGGAATACTTTTTGCTACTGGAACTGCCGATACTACTGAGCCTAAAGGCCAAAATATTGACATTATGAATAAAACAAGTATTACAATTAATGATATCCTGTAAAATCTTTCTTTTTGAGATTTTATTAACCCCAGGATGTAATCAGAGAGATTTACAATAAAGTAAGCTACTACAAAAGAGACTACTGGAGCGAAAACTATGAACAATCTTAAAGCGCTTCTTGCACCTATCGCCATTATGATAAACCATATTATGATGAAGAAATATTCTTTTTTTGTTTCCTTTAACTTTTCAAACAGTTGCCTATCTTTTTTAAACCATGTGTAAGAAGCAAAACATAGCATAATGAATAAACCTGCTATTGACCCAAAATAAGTGATTTGTGATGTTAAGGATTCTCCATTAAATACGGAGCTTTCTGAATATCTGCTTAATATTATCCCAAATATGAAAAGAGTGAATAAAGAAGTGCTTAACAACTTATTTTTGCCTATATCACCTGCTAGTTTATAGAAAACAGCTGTTACACCTATAAAAAATAAGAATATCATGTACATACTATTGTTGAATTCTCCTAACCATGACATGCCTCCACCCTTGAAAAAAGGCTGATGTGATTCTGCTACAGTTATAGCCCATCTGCTCTGTGCAAAAGGCTTTATAAGAGAGTTCATTAATTCTGTAATTCTGCTTAGCAAGAATGTTGGACCGTATAATAACGAAAATAAGACTATTGAAAACAGTATTGTTATTGCTCCACTTATAACCCAAGATGGAAATTTATCTTTGAATCTTTCATATATCCCAAATAAGTTTAGAGGTATTGTAAGAAAATGTATTAAAGAAAAAAAGAAAGCTGTTAACATTATTAGTGTTGTAATCGATGTGAAGTAAGCATTTATTGTAAACCTCTCTGGGTAAAAAGAGCTTAATACGGCCATTGTTGTGAACATCCAAATAGAATAATTGTAGAAATCTTTTTTTGTGAAACTATTTGCTATTATTTTAACCGCAGAGAAGATACCAAAAATCAAGAATATGAAACTAACTCCCCCCCATATTAAACCAAGAGCGCCTGTGAATAAGCCTGCTACAAGTGCAAGCACTGCTGATTTTTTTGTTGATGTAGATTGAACTGCGGCAATATAAAAATAGAATGCAGCAAACATTAATGCCAAACCCATTGCTTCTTTATCTGAAACCCCCGTTAACGTTCTGAACAAAAATATTGGTATAAATGAAAGTATTGTCGTTGCTATGACTGCTACCTTTGTATTTGAAATCTTTTTTGCAAATAAAAAGAAGAAGATCATTGCTATTGCAAATGAAAATGCAGGGTATGTTGTGTGTATTAATTCTACTGTAACAGAAGGAATGAAAAAGTGGACTACTTTATACCAATAAGCCAATAAATGTGAAAGAAGACTAAATTCTTCCAAGTTTGCATATCCTTGCGGATAATATCTTAATTTGTCTATTGTTGATAAAGCTCCATTTTCGACTATTTCTTTTGTGTACCTTAAAAAAGCCAAAGCATCTGGATCTGCAGTTAAATATTTCCCTGTTGTTGCGTCAATTAAATTAGGCAATGACTGCAATCTTAATATTGAAGCGAATCCTATTATGCTAGTTAATACTCCTGCTACATACTTTCCCAAGAATATTAAAGCTAATGATATACTTGGGATTAAGACAAATAAGTAGAATTTTCCCACAACAAATTTATTTTGAAATATTAAGTAGACTATTAAAAAAGATGCTAAGTATACACCTATATATTTTGTTTTATCTTCATCAAGATTAAAGCTACCTAAAACAGATTTTATCTTTTCTACTCTTTTTTCAATTACATTTTCCATAAAAATCTAAGAGGCTTCTTTTTGAGAAATTTAAAAACCTTTCTAATAAACAATTTTAAATACTAAGAGCAAATTAAATAATATATGCCCAAAACTATAGCAACAGATTCTCCTTTAGCTGAGATTACTTTAAGAAAATATGAAAAGCCTTCCAGTAATGATAAAAGAGATCTTGTAAAGAAGCTATGCTTATCTGTTGGGTTATTACAACCGGGAGATTCTAGAGACATAATTGTTGATATATTGCATGCAGTGTTAGATTCTGATGTGCCTTTGGATTCTAAACAAATTGAGGCTATTGTTATTGAGAACAGGAATACAAGAAGATTACCTGCAAAAGGAATTGCTTCATCTAACATAAGAAGGCAATTGAAAAGACTGAAAGATTTATTTTTGATTGAGTCTATTCAAAATAAGTATAGAATAAATGAAAATGAATCTCTAGAGAAAATATTTGAGGAAAAAATTCAAAAATATTACATTAATTCAATAACTGACAGAGTAAGAGAATATTTTAAAGCGATAAAATGATTTATGAACCTGATGAAGATTCTTTTCTTTTAGTTAAACAAGTTAAAAGATTAGCCAAAAATAAGAAAGTTTTAGATATGGGAACTGGATTCGGTATTTTAGCAGAAACTGCTTTAGAAAGTGGTGCTAAAGACGTTTTAGCTGTAGACATTGATGAAGAAGTTGTCGAATTTGTAAAATCTAAAGGTATTAATGTTAAAGTTTCTGATTTGTTCTCTAATATTAATGAAAAGTTTGATTTGATTATTTTTAATCCCCCTTATCTGCCTGAAGATGAACTTGAGGATTTTGAAATTAGAAATGTTACAACTGGCGGGAAAAATGGTTATGAAATTCTTGAAAGGTTTTTAATTCAAGCTAAAAATTATTTGAATAAAAATGGAGAAATTTTAATTGTTTTTAGCTCTTTGACTAATAAAGAAAAAATTGATTCTATTTTGAGAGAGAATAGTTATAATTTTAAATGTTTAGAAACTAAGAAATTATTTTTTGAGGAGTTGTATGTTTATTTGATAAGAATTTAATGCATCCTAAATCTAGGTTCTTATCCAAGAAAT
>CAYIAV010000027.1:0-4408 GCA_964361505.1 Candidatus Woesearchaeota archaeon
CTCCCCCCTATATTAGTTGTCATGCGATTCACATCTTGAAAGTTAATAATTCCATCTCCCGTTAAATCATAAATTCCATTTCCAGTCAGATTAGGATCTGGGTTTAGCCAAGCTTTGTAAGCTATAATGTCCGAATCAGGATCTCCAACACAGTTATCAATTCCAACTATGTATGAATCTTTATTGCTGAAATCAGTTCTCTTAGCTAAATCATAACCACAAACCCCTCCTTCATCTTTAGCCCCATTGCAGTTATTATCAATATCATCATTGCAAATCTCAGTAGCTCCAGGATTAATAGCATAAATATCATCATTGCAGTCTACATGGCATACAGTAGTGTCATAATTATCATTGTCAGCCTCAGCATATTCCGATTCATCACCCAGCAAAATGAAATCATCAAAATCTATAATCCCATCAGAATTAAAATCATATATCCCAAATCCTTTATCCCAATTATCGCTTGTATTGCCTAAAGGCGTCTCAGGAAATAAATGGTTCATAAACGAATCAATGTCAGGATCTCCAATACATCCGTCTTTTAATAGAAGTTCATTTCCATCTCCTGTGAAAACAGTTCTTTTAGCAAAGTCATATCCGCAAACAGCGCCGTCATCATATTCTAAATTGCAGTTTTCATCTACAAGGTTTCCGCAGATTTCATCAGCTGCAGGATTAATATCTACATTAGTTTCGTCACAATCATTTCCATTGCAGGAAATATCCTTATAACCATCACCATCAATATCTGGACATTCACTAGTGAATAATAATCCGCTTTTGGCAGATAATTCTCCAAGTGCAGGTGTATAGTAAGAAGCTATAAAGTAATATTCAGGAGGATTATCATTTCTAGGTCCACTTGGAGTATTTTCAATATCTTCTTGCCACTCAGCTCTCCAAGTAGTAGTTGCTATTCCATTAATTACTCTAGCACTCTCAGGATTCTCTATAACATTCTCATCTAATGTTGTAAAATCATTTTCTTTCACAACAAAGGTAACATCAACATTATTATCGCATCTTGGAGCATTAACACTTAAAGTAACTCTTGTATTTTCAACAGTTTGGCCGACACTCCATGCAGCATTACTCAAAGTGCAGCTTACAGAAGTATCAACAACACTAGTATATTTTTCAAGAATTTGCCTTATAATTTCTCCAGATTCACTTCCAACTTCATTGCAGTTAGCATTATCCCAGTTATTCTGGTATCTTTCAAAAAAAGTAGAAAGATCCCCTACTTCAGCACTGCTAAGCTTTGAAGCCTCAGGATTTCCCAAAAATTCCAAAAGTGCGGCCCTCGAAATAGCTCTATACTCTTCAAAGCTGTCTGCATATGATGGGCAGTTGGTAGAAGCACTCACTAAAGTACCAAAAAGTACAAAAAATAAAAAAATAGCTTTCTTAAACACAGTAAACTCTCAAAATTGTTTCTTTTTTCTTAATACCAAGATAACTGCACCAATAACAACAATAACTGCAACAGCAACAAAGAATACTATTAGGCCAGTATTTCCATTTTCAGCCTGTTGAACAGTTTCAATAGTTTCAGCAGCTTCAGGAGCGCTTGTTTCTTGAACAGTTAAATCTTCCACAACAACCAAATCATCCAAAGTTGGAGCTTTTCCTTCTTTCAAATTAGGATATTTGCTAATGTTGGCACCTGCATTTTGAGCAATAGAAATAACTTTTTGTCTAAACTCTGGCTCATCACTAAAATCATATCTATCATTCAAGACAGACAGGGTTATAGCCATTTTTTGAGGATCATTGGCAAACTGCTGCAACCCCCTTTCAATAGAATCTTTATCATCATCACTTATTTTAGCGCTAACAGCTCCCAGTAACAAGAAAAAAATTATAGTAACAGAAACTATCTTAAAGTACATAGAATACACCTCCTTTTTAATAAAGCTAAATAATCCTTTTAATTTAAAAACTTTCCTTTTTATTAAATTTTTTGTAAATTAAAAATGCAATAACAAAAACTAAAAATCCTAATCCAATAAATGGATAAAATCTCAAACTGCCAATTCCTCCTTTATACTTAAGAATAATTTCATTAATATTTTTACCGCTAACACCTTTTTCCTCGCAATTTGCATTTTCCCAACTATTCTGATAATCTTCGTAAAAAGTGCTAAGCTGGCTTATTTCTAACCCGCTAAGTTTGGATTCTTTGGGGTTTTCTAAGTATTCAATCAAAATGTTTCCGCTTAATTCCTGAAATTCTTCTTTGGTGTCATAGTCCTCATTGCAGTTTAAGCTAGCTTGAACGCTGGAAAGAAGTACAAGTATCATTAAAATATATATTAGTCTCATGGCCATGTACAAGCAGGTTGCACTCCGCATAAACTCCATTCATCACAGCATCCATATCTGTAATCAGGCACTAAGCTATTCAAAAATCCGCAGAAATTAAAGCCTTGGGCATTTTGGCATACAACTTTGCTTGTCCTATATTCTTTTCCAATATCCCATACGATTAAATGCATTTTCACTATTTCTCCTTTTCCATCTTTATTATTGTCTAAATAAACAATCCTTATAATTCTAAAAATATTTTCAGCATCAATACTGTCCAACTCCTCTTTTTTAGCTATACCACCATAAGCTCTTTGATTAACAACATTTCCTTTATTATCTTCAAAATAAAAAGCATATTGGTAGCTAGTTCCAAACAAAAATTGAGAAACTAAATATCCTCTGGAAGTTCCAACTAAGGAGGCAAATTCATTTAACTTGTCTACATCAACCTTTCCATTTGTCACGATTCCTATTCTTCCATTGCTATTTCTCCAGTTAAGCATGTCGTATCCTTGGCTCAACAAGGAATTAGCGATAGTAAATCCATCATCCGCTATTTTATCTAAATCGCTCTCTCTCTGAGGAATGTCTACTATGCTGTTAGCAAAAATAATACCAAGAACAACAATTACAAGCATAGCAATCATAAAATCACCATACCAAAATTGGCCTCTTTTTTTCATAAATATAAAAGAAAGTCTTAGTTAAAAAACGTTTTGATTAAAGGTTAACAAAGTTCTTATTCGATTTAACCACAATATCCCTTTCACCGATTCTATATTTTATTATTGCTCGAGGCACATGGATTCCAGGCATATCATAATTATCTTTAACTCTATAAGAAACAACTCTCTCTTCCCCTTTAACCATATTATCCAGCCTCCAAAGAAGCATCTCAGTGCCAGATTCTCTGGAAACTTTATTAGGTCTAGGAGCGCCAAATTCTGCAGGAACTTTTGTTCCTTTTGGTAAATAATCAATCAAGGTCAAATTTTTAATTATTTTTCTGCCGTCATTTTTGACAATAAGTAACACCTTCATATTTACAGTAACACCAGATTTAACAGTCAAGATTCTTTTCTTCACTGTAATCCTCGTTCCAAAAGTATAGTACAAAATCCATAGCATAAGAATTGCAACTACAATAATTGAAATAGGTGTTCGATAGCTTGTAGTAACATTTATTTTATAAGACTCTCCCGGTTTCAAAATAAAATTCCACTGATAGTAATAATTTCCATTCTCTTTATAGCTTTTAGTAGAGGCAGGATAAACACTTGTGAAATAACTCTCAAACTTGGTAACTCTTGCTTTATATGTTTCAGTTGTCTCTATATTTCCGCTATTGTGCTTGGCAAATTTTTTCTCAGTAAGTAAAAATCCTTCATTAACAGACTCATCATCAGTAACATCTTTGTAAAAGCCTACTCGAATCTTTTCAGTCTTGTCGACTAATACATTCTCATTAAGCTCTGCAAGAATCCTTACATCATACTCCCCTTTTTCAGTATCTTTGTCTAAAGCAACTTGAAACTCTTCATTTCTCAGTTCAGCAGGTAAAAATTCAACCTCTCTTGAATCTTCAAATAAAGGGCTTTTCAAAGTTATTTTAACATCTTTAAGCTCAATGCTATTCTTATTTTTTAAACTCAATCTTAACAGGTTTTCTCTTCTAGGGTCTAGTCCATCAGGATTAGATTCAATGCTTGCACTAAGTAAGTCTTCATAAGCAATAACATCAACAACTAGCAAATGATCAACAAACATAGCTGAATTTGTTCTCGAATAAATTCTTAAATTAATAGAATACCTTCCAGGCTTTAATCCTTTGATCGGAGTTAATTCAATATTTGTCTTAGCGGTTTTTCTAGCTCCAACCTCTAAAAAATCATCTTCTACTTTATCTCTCCAGTTAGTGTCTCCAATAGAAATGCCAAACACATCAGAGCTTTCTCCTACATTTGTTACAGAAAGAGTAAAAGAAGCAGTTTCATCAGGTGTTAAAATATTTTTAACAACATCATCATCAGCAGCAATTTGTGCAGTAACAAAAGGAGCTAATAATAAAATTAAGAGTATCACCAAAATTTTTTTT
>CAYIAV010000027.1:4508-10084 GCA_964361505.1 Candidatus Woesearchaeota archaeon
TAATTACTCAACGATAAAATCATCTAAAGGTCTGGAAATATCTTTTCCTCTGCTTTTTAAGTATTCTTTAGCCAAAACCCAGAATATTAATCCTAAGCTTTTCTTTCCTTTATTATTGCAAGGAAGAACTAAATCAACATTTACGCTTGTATTATTTGTGTCGCATAATGCAATTACTGGAATCCCCATGTTAATCGAATCATTAATGGCATTTCTGTCAGGCCAGGGATCCACAACTAAAATAATCTTAGCCTCTGTAAAAGTTTCTAAAGCACTATTAGTCAATATTCCTGGAGGATATCTTCCTGCAAAAACTCTGATTCCAGTTAGCTCAGAAAACATCTTAACAATGCTCCACCCATTCTCTCTTCTGCAAACAACAAAAATATCCTGTGGCTCATATCTAGAAATCATCTTAGCAGCCACTTTTAGTCTTTTGTCAACACTCTGGACATTTAATACAGTCAATCCATCCTGTCTAACCTTATAGATAAAAGGCTCCATATACTTAGTTTTGGACTTAGTCCCTATATGAATGCCAACCTTTAGATAACTGTCCAAGGCTGTAATCATTTCTTCTTCTGCCATAGGGAAACTAGAAAAAGTGATATTTATAAAATTACCTATTAACTTTCAAAAGTGCTATTTCTCCATATTCGGAATCTCAGAACGAGGAATTTTTCTTACTTTTACCTTCTTATAGCCTAAAATCCTAGCCTTAACAAGTCTATGTAATCCATCTAAGATCAGCCATTTTCATTTATTTTCCATTATGCCTATCGGATGAACTAAATCAGCCTTCATAGTCCTTTCATATTCATTCTCAGTAGGATAGTTCAATTTCCAAACTTTCCTTTCACTCCAATGAAAATCAAATCCAACTTCTTGTATGATTTTAGGTAAAACCTTTTTCATAAGTTGTAGAATTCTCCGCATTTTAAAAATTTAATTAAAAATAAAAAAAAGAAAAAGAGAAATTTAGTGTTGTAAAATTTCTTTAATGTGCTTGACAACATTGTCACTATCTTTTTGTAAGCCTTTACTAACTCCAATACCAAATGCTATTGCAAATGCTACTGCAAAGGTTCCTACAATAATTAAGATCAAATTCTTCACTAAACTTACATCAATGCCTATCTGATCTAAAGCTACAATAGTTACAATAACCACTAAAGATATTTTAACAATTTTACTCAAAAGTCTTACACCCTTCATAGAAGTGTGCTCTTCAATCTTCATACCCACAATATGAGCTAATGCAACTCCAAAAATAACAATAATTGCACCTGCTAATAAATTAGGTAGCCAAATCACAAAACTCGTAAGCAAATCGCTCAAAACTCCTAATCTCAAATTGACTAAAACCTGCGGCAAAAACACTAGAAACACAAACCATTTAGTAATCTCTCCAAACAATCCTGAAAGCATAGTGTTTCCTACATTTCCAGAAAATGCTGAGCCTGCCATAAGCTTGTCAATTCCTGATTTCTCTAAAACATATTTTACAAGTTTTCCTAATGCTAGTGCTACAAACCACCCTACGATGATTAAAAGCACAGCAATAATTAATCCTGGCAATATCTCAACAAAACTGTTTGCCAAACTTACAAAAGGATTAAGAACTAATTGACCTGTTGCTGTAAGTGAATCAACTGGCATCTAAACCCCACCTCCTTTTTTAACAAGATATATATTTTATTAACAATACTTTATTTAAATACTTTTCTATTATTCATGTAAAAACCTAAAGAATGGAACTTATTTCTTAGAAGGCAATGGTCTTTTGATTGTAATTGGCAAAACTCCAGCTTCATATTCAAACTTTGCTATTTCAACAGGCCTATATCCTAGTTTTTTGAAATCTTCTTTTTCTAGCTTGACTAAAATCGGAGCTTCCATAAAAATTTGTAAAGCTCTAGCTCCAATAATTCTTGCTTTCTCATATTTTGTAAAAAATTCAGTTTTTTGTGCTTTCATCTTACTTTGCTTTCTCAATAACCTTTTTTAAATCTTTTTCTTTTTTTATAGCAATGTCAATCATCATCTCTATCTCACTTTCAGTAAATCCTTTATCCCCGCCTTTTTGCATTGCATGAATCTTTCCATTATGGACTGCAACACTTAACCGTGCTCCAGCAGCCTTTTCTTCTCTCGTATGAGGATCTAATAAAATACTATTTTTTATTTTCACAAAGGTAAAAGTTATAGGCGTTTTCTCTAATTCAACTTTCTTATCAGTAAAATCTCCAAAAACAACCTTGTTATTTTCCAGCTTTGCAAATCTTGTATTTTTCAAAGCAGCTAATGCCCCAAGAGCACTCGCATCAATTAAATTGCCATCATCATTTATAGGATAAATATCAATAAAAAATATCCAGCATTTTTCTCCGGAAGTAATGCATAATTTTTTGAAATCAACAGCTTTGCTTTCTCTAATGCCTCTATCAACAATCCTGGCAATTTCGGTAGCCTCAACACCAGGAGGGCCTAGCTCAAAATCAGGGCTTGCTATAGGGCTTAATTCTGTAGTAACCACAATGCTTCCTTCATCAGGGGAGTCATGATAAGGAGTTCCAACATCCATTTTAACTCCAACCAAAACCTCGGTATCCCCTATTTTGCAACGAGCGCTTCCTTCTGAATTTTTGCTAATATGGGTTTCTACAGAAATCTCTCTATGCTGATCAAACTTTCTTCCATCTAGTCTTTTGCCTTGTTCTACAAGTGAAATAATATATTCATTATCCATCTTTATCTTCCTTATAAACTTCTTTTAATGCTTGTACTTGAACACTATGAATCTCTTCGCATCCTTTTCTTGCTAATTTAATTGCTTGCATTAATTCATCCTTGGTAACCTCTCCATCTAATTGCAATAAAGTAACCTCTTTGTTTCGTGCAGTAAGCGCAATGGGAATATCAGTAGCACCTTCTTCAAAATCCTCTTCATGTTTATCTAAGTCAATA
Organism: Candidatus Woesearchaeota archaeon; assembly: GCA_964361505.1. GTDB lineage: Archaea > Nanobdellota > Nanobdellia > SCGC-AAA011-G17 > GW2011-AR20 > JACQNJ01. The sequence goes on from CAYIAV010000027.1 coordinate 7,476, forward strand.
ACAATTTTATCTCCTACTTTGCCAACAGAAACTGCAGCAACCATATCTCTCATAGGAATTCCCGCATGGGCTAACGCCATAGCAGCAGCGCTTATTCCAGCACATCTTGTTCCAGCATTTGCTTGAATTATTTGAATAAAAACGTCTATAACTGTATTAGGAAATAGTTCTAAATCAAGAACAGAAGCAAGGGCTTTTTCAGTGACTAAAGAAATTTCAACAGACCTTCTGCTTGGTCCCGGTTTTTTTCTCTCAGTAACAGAAAAACTAGCCATATCATAATTGCATCTCAAAACAGCTTTTTCAGGATTTTGTAAAAATCTAGGATGCAATTCCCTTGGTCCATATACCGCAGCAATAGCAATAGTATCTCCAATTTGAAACATTGCACTTCCATCTGCTCTTTTGATTATTCCAACTTGAGCGCTAATCTTCCTTAGCTCATCAAACTTCCTTCCGTCTTCTCTTTTACTATAAGCCATTTTCAATACCTTCTTCCAAAGCTTTTTTTATTGTATCTGTTAATCCATGAGTATGGCTTTCATTTTCTATTTTTAAAATAACCTCAGTAGCCTTTACCTCATTTTCTACATTATCTCCCTTAATCCATATATTTCCATTTTGCCCAACAACAATATTGCATTTTGTATGCTCTTTTATCATAGAAATCATGCTCCCTTGTTTTCCAATAATTCTAGGAACTTTGCTAGGAGTTACCTCAATAATCTTTCCACCTTTAATCTTTCTTAATCCTTGCCCTTTCAAAGTTAGATTTATATCTTTAGATCTCACAACTTTAATTACTTGAGCAATAATAACTTCATTAAAATCATAGTAGTTGCTTAAATCAGCTCCTTTATCAATAAACTCAGGAACTTCTCTAACATTAAGGCATGCTAAATAAGCGCATCCGATATTAACAAACCACATGCCAAAGCTAACATCTGAAATCTTTCCTATAATTATGTCTCCTTCTCTAGGATTATATTTTCCAGTTAAAGGAATAACCTTAACAAATCTTCCGCTCACATTAACTAGTCCAAGTTGACAAGAATATATATCATCTCCTTCTCTAAAAGCACCATTTCCCGGTAAGTATTCCATGCCTGTAGCTAATTTTTCACCAGGTACAACAATAGTTCTCTCTTCAGCAATTAATTTTGACATTTTTATCTCCTGTTTAGCACAGTAATCTCTACTCCTCCTTTTGTAATGCTGTTAATCTTGTCTTCTAATTCAACTTGCAATCCAGCAGGAATATCCAAGATGACAATTAAGCTTCCATCGTTCTGCCACTCATCTTTTAAAACTTTTCCATACTGTTTGATAATCCCTAAACTTTTTCCAGCAAAAGCAGCAGGAACTCTAACTGAAATTTCCCTTAATTCATATTTTAAGGGCAGTATCGGCCTTATTTTAGTAACAATATCCTTTACTTGCTCTTCAGCTGACTTATACTCATCAATCCTTACCTTCGCTTCTTCAAGAGCATTCATAATCCTTTGTGGAGGATGTGGCAAATTTGTATCAGGATTAATTGCATTTTTATGGATTAAGTCAATAATTCTTTTTCTCTTCTCTTCTCTGACTTTTGCTTTATACTCTGTTGTTAATTGAATATCCCCTTCTTTTATAATCTTTCTGGCAACAGCAAAAGTATCTTCTGTGCCAAAGAATTTATTAAGATTGGCAGCATGTTTTCCCTTCTTAATATCACTAAAAATCTCAGTAGTAGCCAGAACATCTTCCATATCAATGTCTTTTCCGCTTTTCAAACTCAAAGCTTTTTCACAATCTACTAATATCTCAAAATTCTGCCCTTCTTTAGTTATTCGCGCAACTACTGCCTTGTCAACATCTTCCATTTTACTTAATTACTTTCTTCAAAAAGTTTGAGTCAATTCTTGTAAACTTGCCATCTGAACTTTTGATATAGGCACCATCCATTCTCTTAAGATCAAAATCTTTCTCAAGGATCTTTTTCAATGCTTTGACTGCTAATCTAAACCCCTCTTCAATATCCATCTTTTCATGATATTCCTTTTCAAAAATTTTCTTGATCTCAGTATCTCCTTCTCCAATTGCAGTAGCCTTATACTGAAAAAACATTCCTGTAGGTTCAGTTTCAAATAATACAGGCTCTCCATCATCCACACCAGCAAATAATATGCTGATTCCAAATGGTCTTGCTCCCCCATATTGAGTAAAGGCTTGTTTAATGTTGCAAATCTCTTTCACTAAGCTTTTAGTGTCCATAACATTATCATAAGTTACTATATGTTGCTGAGAAAGCAATTGGGCTTTTTCTATTAAAATTCTGCCATCCATTAAATATCCAGTGGCTGTAGCCCCTATATGATCATCTACTTGATAAATCTTCTCAACACTTTCTGGAACAATGTTCTTATCTATTAATCTTCTATCTGCTACTAAAATAACTCCATCCTTGCATACTATCCCCATAGCAGCAGTTCCTTGTTTTACTGCTTTCTTTGCATACTCTACTTGTAATAACCTTCCATCTGGGCTGAACATAGTGGAAGTCCTATCATAACCCATCATTTGATGCTGAACTGGCTGTTGCATTATAACCCACCTCCCTGGTTAAA
>CAYIAV010000028.1:0-9901 GCA_964361505.1 Candidatus Woesearchaeota archaeon
CTTATTATTCCCTTTTGATTTTTCTATAGGATATTTTTTATTGTTTTTTTCTAGTTTTTTGTTTATTTCTTTTGTTAAGTCTATATTATATTTTTGTGCGAATCTTAGGATAAAGTATAACGTATCTACTAATTCTTCTGAAATATCTTCTTTCTTTTTTGTCTTGAACATTTCTTCAATTTCTTTTTCTGATTTAAACCTAAATTTGTCTAAAAGTTCTGAAGATTCTGTGGTTATACCTATAGCCAGTTCCTTTGCACCATGAAATTGATCCCAGTCCCTATCTTCACAGAATTTCTTTACTTTTTCCTTTAATTCGTGGATTGTTGTTGATTTATCCATTTATTTTCCCTTGCACCACTCGCAGCTTTCTTTAGGCTCTTTTCCTTGTATTAATGCAATAGCTTTATTAAATATTTTTTCTCCGTTTAAAGCTGAAGTTTTAATCTTAACAAGTTCAGTATCAAAAATAACTTCTCCTGTTTCTTTAACTTCTTTAGGAAAATAAAACAACAAATAAGTAAATTCTTCTGTTTTATACCCATTTTTTCTTAATAAAAAATTATAAAGATCCATTTGAGCCTGGTAATGCTTATGAGTATCTTCTTTTAGAGGATAACCTCTAGTTTTATAATCCAAAACAACTAATTTTCCATCTTTAACTAATAGATTATCAATAGCACCATGTAATAAGATTCCGGATTTTGGATCAGTAAATTCAATTCCTTTTCTGTTATTTCTCCATAAGTCTAAAAGTGATTTTTCATTAAATAATCCATAACCTGCGCATTCTTCTTTTATTTCAGGAGGCAATTCATTTTTTTTCATAAAACGGTCAAAATGCTCTTTTAGAATTTTATCCATTCCAGAAGGAAGAGATGGAAAAACTGAAGAAGGTCTTTTAATGTTTTTAACAATTTGAAGATAGAAGCATCTAGGACATTCTAGCATTAAGTTTATACTTGAAGGAGATATTTTGTAGGTTGTAATTTTTTGACTCCTAACACCCCATTAAGATGAGGGAAATGAAGCTTTTAAGTGTTTTTGTATTTTTAGCATATTAAAATGGATGAATTCAGATTTCAAAAAAGGAATGATGGTTTTTATGAACCAGACATAAAATCCTGGAATATTGCTGCAGGATTTGCCAAAGAAATAATGAAAGAAACCTGGACTTTAATGGGAGCTATTGATGACTTAGCTTGTGAAAATCCCGGAGAGATGGAAAATTTTGTTCGAGTAAGGTTTAGATTTTCAAGATTGTTTGGGGCTGCGGTTATTCATAGAAATCTAGAGAGTCTAGGTAGTTCGACAGATTATTGGCTTGAAGTTTGGCCGGATGCTAATTACCCTAATGAAATTTTAATAGAAACTCCCGAGGTAGTAGAGAATAGATTTAGATTATCTGATCCGAGAATAAGAAGATGTTATCAACTAACAGATTGCAAGAGAGGATACGATAGCATAATAGACATACTGATAAATAATTATAATGTAGTTATGGGTGAAGCTGCTAAAGAAGCTGGCAAAGATTTTGTGCCAAAACCATTTGGGGCAGGTAGAAAAGTTTATCCTGTTTACATTCATGGGGAGGGGGATATTCCTTATTTCAAATAAGCTTCTATATAGTCTGTAGTTTGAATTTTAATCTCTCATTTTATTGTTTCTAGCCGGGTTATTTCAAGAATTTAGACATAATGCTTATGGAGAGGTTATGATTATTGGTGGCTTCATAGGAAGTTCATCTTTTGTTTAATTCTTCAAAAACGTCTTTGTTTATCTTTTGAGATATTTCTTCCACATCTGTTTGCGTCAGTTTACTCTTTTTTGTTAGTTGGAGCAATAACTTGCCTTGCGCAATGGTTTCTAGTCGCTTCAAGTATTCATATTCTTCTCTCGGAATTGTTACTGTTTCCATAAACCTGATTAAATTCGTAAATATAAATAATTTTCTGTCATCTGTTTTAATGCCTTTGTTGCTGGATCATAATTCTTGCTTTCTATTCCTTCTATCATCTTTAGTAGCTTCTTTGCTCTAAGTCTTTTTTCTTCCTCTGAAATGTCTTGCATTTTATTTACTATTTTCATATAGTCTGTTAAGGGGTGTTTTTTGTTCTTCCATCGTTCTTTTTTGCACAGATTATGTTATTAACATCAATCATTGTTTCCTCCCACACTTAGAGCAGAAATTTGCATCTTGGTTTAAACCTACTCCGCAGTTAGAGCAATATTTTGAATCTGTCTTAAGTTTTGAAGAAAAAGGCTGATGCTCTTCATAATCTTTCCTTGCTCTATCCATTCTTTTCCTATAAAATTCATCATAAATTTCTGAAAATTTTTCTGGATTTGTTTCGGATAATTCATCTAAATTATCATATAAATTAGGGATATTCCCAACAATCTCTTTAACAAACGGCCAATCTTCTTCATAAAGTATAATTTGATTCTTTTCTTTTTGAAATGCCATTTTTTTATTATGTAACTCTAACTCTCCTGGAACAACTATATCTTTAATTTCGGTAATCTTTACCGGCAATTCTTTGTCTTTAAATAAGCAAACAACTTCATCTACCTTATCAGTTGTATGTTTATGCAAAAAGAAATGAGAAGATATAGTTTCTAGTTCCACTTTGATTCTCTTGTTGTTTTTCGACATAATAAAATCTGGAACAGAACGTTGCCATCCTTCTTTACTTCCTCCGACTATCTGTTCATATCCTAATCTTTTGAAGTTCTCTAAGAACCAAGACCGTATTACGTTTTCAGAATATTCCAATAACTCACTATTTTTTATTCTCATTTTCATACAAACTATCAAGGGGATTTTTGATTCCTTTAAACTGCTCTTTTGATAGAGTAACATAAAGTTTTGTGGTTTCTAAGCTTGAATGACCCATCATACCTTGAACTCTAACAATATCATATCCATCTTCGACTAAATGGGTTCCAAAAGCATGCCTGAACATGTGGGAATGTACTTTTTTTGTTATTCCTGCCTTTTTAGCTAATTCTTTTATGATTAATTGAAAAGACCTTGTTGTATATGGTCTTCCATTTGATTTTGAAAATAGATAAGGTGAAGGGTTTTCTTTGGTTTTAAGATATTCTTGAATACTTTTAACTACAGTATTAGAGAGGAATAACCTTCTGTCTTTCTTTCCTTTACCTTTTCTTATTGTTCCGGTCATATCTGAGAAATCTAAATCTTCGATTTTCATATTTACAGCTTCTGATACCCTTAAGCCACAGGAATACATGAACTGCACTATTAGCTTGTCTTTTAAATTTGAAGCTGAGTCTATAATCCTCTTAATCTCTTCCCTTGTTAAAACAACGGGAAGTTTTTCTTCTCTGGGCTCAATTCTTATTTTTTTAATTGGGTACTTTCCTAACATATCTTCATAGTAAAAGGAGATTGCAGATCTGGCCAATGATACACTTGAACCAGAGTATTTTTTTTCTATGCTTAAATGTTCTAAGAACTTCTTGATATCTTCAAATAAGATTTTTGAATGCAATTTTTTAGTAAAGTTAAATAGATCTTGTAAGTATTGTGTGTAAGATTTTATTGTATGCGGACTAGAGCCCCTTAACTTTAGCTCTCTTTCAATCTTTCCCAATACCTCTTCATTTTTCATATAGTATACGTTATACGAATTTCCTTATATACCTTACGAAAATGGCTTAAAACGGCAAAATTCGAATTTTAATGTAATCCTTAGTGGAAATATGACATTTTAGGCATGCTTTGTTACATATTTTCTTATAGATTGTATAAAGTGTGACCTATTTTCTGGCTAATGTTATCTGCTTAAATCTTTTAGTTTTTGCTTGAAGTTTTTGACTGATTTTATACATCTAAATTTTTGATAAATGATTATAAGTTTTAGCCTGTCATTCTAGTTGCAATATGTTCATAAAAATGACCTTGAATATGTGGTCCCTCTCTATACCCCCTACTTGTTAAGCTTTCTCGCGGTATTTGTGCTGTTCTTTCAACTACTTCTTGGTCATAAGGAGTATTTATCTTAAAACATATCTCTTCTACTGTTTCTAGAAAAGATACATATCCGGAATAGGCTTCATCCCTTTCTCTTTTTGGAATTGAGAAATACCCATTTGCTACGGCTATTGCTTCTTCTATATCTGGAAATGAAGCTAAAGTTTGCTCTGCTTGTTCTCTTGTTAAATGCCCACCTATTAATCTGCTCATTAATAGTGTTGTATCGTCGGCTAAATCAGAAATTTCTCTTGTACTCACTGGTACAGTTCTGTTTCTCATTATACTTCACTCCTATGTTTTTATTATTGATTAAAACATTTAATCTCTTACTTTCTTCTTTATTTTTTGCTTTTTTTCTTTTGTTTCTGAAATTAAATCCATACCACTCTTGGTTATTGCCACAAAACTTTCTTTTCCTACTCTTTGTTTCTTTATTAATCCCCATGTATGTAATATGGTTAGATAATCAGATATCGTCGATCTTACACTATTGTAAGGTTTTCCTGCATAATGTAGATTTGCTATTGATCTTAATGAGACTTTATTACTATTAGCCTGTTTTTGTATTTGATAAATTGTTTTGAAGAGATCCAGTTGGGTTTTTGTTAATGTCGAAAGTATTTCACTTTTTTTAACCCTTTCTGGACCCTCTTCTAATGGCAGCTCTTCTTGACGTTTAGAAGTTCTCTTTTCTTCAATCAGAGGAGTAGGAGCTTGCTCTCTTAAGAGGATGTTATTTACAATTGCATTTAATTGGCTCTCTATTTTTAGCAATCTTAATTCATGCTCTCTTAGTTTTAGACGATGGTCTTTATTATTTTCGTATGTATCTTCTGTCCATTTATGTAGCCTGTCTATGTCTTCCCTTATATTTGAAAATGTTAATTTTAACGTCTCGTGGAGTCTTTGAAATCTTTCCTCGAAATCGCCATCTTTTCTTCCGAATAACCAGAAACCCATGTAGTTGTAAACATTTACTCCTATTTATATCTTTTCAATTTAAATTTAAACGTCTTAGACGTCTGTAGACATGTCGTAGACGTCTTAGAAGTTCGTAGACGTCTTAGAAATGTTGTATTTATCGATAATAAAGCATTTATTACTGAGTCTGTTGCAATATATTGGTTTTTAAAGAAATTCAAAAAGATTAGAAAAAAGGACATAGATTATAGAGATTTATGAAAATAAGAGCTTATTTTTTAGTTTTAGACTTTCTTTTGATAATATTTGTAAATATGAGAATTCATAGAAGACTATTGTTAGGTAAAAATGTAGATAATTTGTTAAATTTTATCAAAAATGAGAGTTTGTTTAACCGAGAAATATTGATTTTTCTTTAGATTTTGCTAAAGAATACAATTTTTTTATTAAAATGGACAAAAAAGTCTTATTTTTACTTTTTTCTCCAGAAAATGAGAGTTAATTATGGTTGATTTATGGATTATCAAACAAAGAAATTTGAGTATTTGGGCCGCTTTGCCTTAATTTTAGTAATTTAGAGGCTAAATTAAGCTCTTTTAGCTCTTTCTTTATAGAAAGTGAGACTTTCTTGTTATATTGCCTTGACTTGGACAATGGTATCCCTTTGTTTATCATTGAATTTACGTAGTTTCTAATGCTGATTTCAGTTAATTTGAGAGTTTTTGAGATATCCTGGTATCTTACAGATCCTTGGCCAAGCTCCTCTTCCAGATGGTAAATTGCCATAAAAACTGAGAATTCGCGATCAGTTAACCCCTTGAAAAGCTCTTCAAACTCTTTTTTTACTGTTTCTAATGATTGATTGTGATTGATGATTGTTGATGATTGTTGATGATTGATGATTACCCCATTATTTCCACTGGAAGTTTTATAAAAAAAAGCTAATTTATTCTTTATTTCATTTAAGGAGTCTAATATTTCTTTTATTTTGACTTCTATCGTGTTTTTATCCTCTTTTTGGAATAAGAGTTCTTTTTTTATCGATTCTATCTCATTCTTGAAGAATTCCATGTCCTTCCTTACGTTCTCGAAGGATGCTTTGAGTTTTTCTTCACCAAATTCAGCCATTTCTGATGGTATAGACCTTGTGTTTATATGATTAATTGTGATGAAGAATGATTGTTTGATGATTTACAATGATTAGCAATGATGATTAATGATTGATCAGAATTCAGATAGCGATTTTGTCTCTTTTTCCTTTGTTTGGGCATCTTTCCAGGAACATTTATCTTTTTTCATTATTTTCAATATCCTTAATTCTTTGTGCATAAGAGTACAGCTATTGCTTTCTTTATATAGAATATTGAAGTCTGTAATGCTTTTTTTGTCATAACTTAAGATTATTAAAATATGTTTATATAAGAATTAATTTTAGAGTGATTAACCTATATAATCTTGAGGATTTATAGAGGGAGGAACTATCTTTGGCATAGGAATATGGGAAGGCAGGTTTACTTCTTGTGCCAAAAGAAGTGCCTTGATGTTTGATCTTCTAAAAATTAGATTAATCAGTTGTGTTTTTATATCATCTGGAACATCTTTCTTCTCATCCCAATGTTTTTTAATCTCTTTTATTTTGTCTTTATCTTCTGCGTAGATTATATTACCTCCCATGTCTAAAGAGCCTATTTGGGGGGTATATTTAATAGAAAATTCGAAAAGAAACTTTAAAGCTTTTTGTTTATCTTGAAGTTTTAGTTCATAATCCTGCATGTCTTTGATGTTTACATTGTATGTTACTTTGAAGTCGCTTCCTTTCTTTATCTCTTCTTCCTTTTTTTCTACATTGAGTTTATCGTAGTTGAAGCCCAATATTGTCATGTTCTTTGTTTTTGTGAGAGGTTATATAAACCTTATGGAATTTTTATTAGAAAACTTTTTAATCAACCTTGTATTTATATCAGCAATGTCATTTGATGTTTTTAAAAAAGAGATTGGTAAAGCTCTTTCTCGTGCCTTAGGTAATAAGATAGATAGTTCTATTATTGAAATCCCGCCAGATCCTTTGATGGGGGACTATGCATTCCCTTGCTTTACTCTTGCTAAAGAGATGAAGAAAAATCCTAATGAGATTGCTCAATATTTAGGAGAGAAGATTAAAACAAATAAGTACATTGATTATGTAAAGATAATTGGTCCTTATGTGAACTTTTTTGTTAAGCAAGATGTATTATTTAATAATGTGCTTCTTGATGTTTTTTTACATAGGGAAAAATACGGCAAGAAAAATGTTAGAAAGAGAACTGTTTTATTGGAAGGATGGCAACCTAATACCCACAAGGCTTTTCATATAGGTCATGTCAGAAATGCTGTTCTTGGTGAGAGTGCTGCGAGAATTCTTGAATTTTATGGTTATAAGGTCATAAGGGTTTCTTATATGGGGGATATCGGGGCACATGTAGCAAAGTGGCTTTGGTATTTTAATAAGTTTTACAAAGAAGAAATTCCAAAAGAAAATATAGGCAAGTGGGCCGGGAACATTTATACTTTAGCTAGTGTTAAGGAGGAAGAAAATGAAGAATATAAAAATGAGATAAATGATGTACATAAAAGAATTGAGGAGGGAGATAAGGAACTGGTTAAATTATGGAAAAAAACCAGAGATTTATGCTTGAAGGATTTTTGGAAGATCTATAAAGAGCTTGACTGTAAGATAGATTATCCTTATTTTGAAAGTGATGTTGAAATTGAAGGAAAGAAGATTGTTAAAACTCTTGTAGAGAAAGGACTTGCTAAGTATGATGAAGGTGCTATTGTTGGAGATCTTGAGGAATATGGCTTAGGTGTGTTTGTTTTATTAAAAAGTAATGGGGCTTCTTTGTATTCTAGTAAGGATATTGCTCTTGCCTACCTTAAATCTAAAAATTATAAATTTGATCTTTCCTTGTATATTGTTGCTAGTGAGCAAGAGTTTTATTTTCAACAACTTTTTAAGACATTAGAGATTATAGGGTATAAAGATGCATCTAAATTAAGACATGTTTCTTATGGACTTGTGATGTTAAAAGAAGGAAAAATGTCTTCTAGAGAAGGGAATATAATTCTTTATGATGACCTTCGAGATAAATTGGTGAAAAAGGAACTTGATACAATCAAAGGAAGGGAACTAAGTGCTAAGAAGAAAAATGAGATTATAAAGAATGTGGCTTTTGGCGCTATGAAGTTTACTATGTTGAATCAAGATTCGAATAAAGAGATAATATTTGATCCTGAGCAGGCTTTGTCTTTTGAAGGAGAGACTGGGCCTTATGTGCAGTATGCTTATGCAAGAACTTGTAGTATTTTAAAAAGGTATAAGGGTGAGGTTAAGGGAAAAATTGATTTTTCTTTGTTAGATAATAAGGAGGAAAAAAAAATTGTGAAAATTATTGCTGATTTTCCTGAGATGGTTGAAAAAGCGGCACTTTCTTATAAACCTAGTTTAATTTGTAGAATCTTATTAGACCTTAGCCATATGTTTAACGAGTATTATCATAAGCATAAGATACTACAAGAAGATAACAAAAGATTAGAGGACGCTAGAGTCTTACTTGTTTTTTGTGTAAAAAATGTAATAGAAAATGGGCTTAACTTATTGAGTATTAATGTTACAGATGAGATGTAGTCTATTCCTTTAAACGCATAGCTTATATATATTGAAGTTTTATCTTGATTATGAGTAAAATCTCTTTAGAAAAAGAGGCTAGGATTAAAGAGGAAATCTTGAGGATTCTTTATGATAGTTATCCAAAGTTTTATTATACATCCTCCATTTCTTATGAGGTTTTGAGAAATAATGAGTTTGTTTTGAGATTGATGAATGAGATGATGAAGGGGGGTCTTGTTTCTTTTATTTGTGAAAGAGGTGGAAGAGGTATGAGGAAAAAATGGTGCTTAAAGAATGATGTTTTTGAAAAGTATAAAGAACTATTACCCTAGCTTTTTTAGCAAGTCTTTCTTTCCCGACCAATCTAATGCATGTTTTAATACCTCTTGAATTGTATTTACTGGTATGACCTCTATTTTTTTCTTATTTTCTTGAGATAAAACTACATCCTTCAAATTTGTTTGAGGAATTATTACTTTCTTTATGCCTGCTTCTATTGCGGCTTCTATTTTTGGAGTAACTCCTCCTATTGCTAATACCTCTCCCCTAACTGAAAGAGATCCCGTCATAGCTACATCTTGATTTACAGGCACATCCTTTAATGCGGATATAATTGCTGTTGCTACTGCTATTGAAGCAGAATCTCCTTCAACACCAGAATCTGCTGTTTGAAGAAATTGGACAAATATATCATACTTTTCTTTAATATCCTCGCCAAAATTCTTTAGAATAATTGCTGAAACATTCTTTACCGCTTCTTTTGCGATTTTACCTAGTTGACCTGTAGCTATTATTTCAGATTTTTTACCTCCTGGAGTGATTTCTGATTCTATTGGAAGAACTATCCCTGAAAAGCTTAATTCTGTACCTATAACTGCTAGACCGTTAACCCTTCCTACTAAAGTACCTGTTGTTACTATAATTTGATACTCTTTTTTTGTTTCTATGTATCTATCCGCTATTTGTTGCTCTAGAGTTCTTGCTAATCTCTTTGCTTTTTCTATATGACTTGGCTCGACTAACTTTGATTTTTCTGCCACTGCGAAGTCTCCTGCTGCCCTTACTAGGCCCCCTAATTCTCTTAGTCTTAGAGTGATTTTTCCCGCCCTTGTAGATCTTTTTCTTGCTTCTTCTATTATTTTTATAACTGCAGCTTTTGAAAAATGGGGAATTTTTTTATCTTTTTTTACTTCTTGGGCTATGAACTGCGCGATTTTGTGTTGATTTTCCTGATTATCTTCCATTTCATGATCCATGTAAACCTCATAACCATAACCCCTAATTCTAGATCTTAATGCAGGATGCATATGTTTTACTGTTTCTAAGTTTCC
>CAYIAV010000029.1:0-9857 GCA_964361505.1 Candidatus Woesearchaeota archaeon
CCGCATAAGCTGACTTTTTTATTAAGCTCTTTAGCGGATAAGTCATTACAAGTATGTGTACGCATTGATGTTTGAAAAGCCATATTACTCCCTCTTCTTGTTTAATTGATTCCAAACTGCACATCTGCTTACACCCAGAATATTTGCTATTTTTTGGTAGGGCATATTTTCGTCTCTTAATTGTACCATCTTATTTTTTAATCCTATAACCTCCACTTTGGCCGTTCTGTCTCCGATATAAGTACTAAGTAATATTTTAAGGCTATTCTTTTTTCTTTTAATTATAAATCCAACATTTTTATTAAAAATTTTTATTGATTTTCTGCCTTGAACTCTTATTCCATAAATACTCCTATTTTTGTAATTTACATCTGTAAAGGCAATAGCAATATTATTAAGTAGTCGTTTAACACCATTAATTCCTTGTAGGCTAGCAGAAACACCTATTATATTTTTGTATTTATAGTTTACGTGCCCTTCTGAATCAAAGAATCCCTGCAGAAATTTGGCTTGGATTTTTTTTGAAGAATTAAGTATTTGTTTTGGAACTTCCCACTCAAATGTCTTAAATGTTTTGTCGTATCTTTGCAGGTCTTCAAACACCTCTTTTGAACAAATTCGAGACTGGTACTTGTCATTCCAGTTAGGGTTTTTCACCTTGATGAAAGATTCCTTCGGTTTGAGTTTGTAGACTTTATTAATAAGTCGTGAAAAGTTTCGAACAAACTCTTTGTCTATACTTTGTAAAGCTACTATATACGATGTCCCTCTTTTGTTTTTAGTATGTTGCATATAACCGTCTCCACATAAAACACCTAAAATGTAAGCTTTTTCTTTTGTTAACTCTTGGGAAGACATGGGAATCTTATGTTGCCTACGGATAGGTTCTTTCCACCTGTTCTTTTCAATTGCAACCATTGTAGCTCTTTTTCTGTCTCTCAATTTAAGCCCCTCTTTTATAAGATGGTATCTAATTGTCCCATCGCTTTTATTAAATCGTTTTCCCAAAGTTAATGTGGATTCTCCGTAATTATATAACTCTTTAATTTTTTCTTGCATATTTAATCTATTTTTAGTTAGTCTAATCATGTTTCTTTATCTGCACCTTTCCCAGATTAAATTAAAAAAGTTTCTGTGTTTATTTGCCAATTGCTCTGAATGAATTAGATAACCTATTGGCTTATCCCCCCAACTGAATAATGCAATTTTATTCCTGAATATTGACATATTAGGAGGTAAAGGCTGTACAGTATACCTCATCTTAATAGAATGCCTTTTAGTTCTACCTTCAAAATATTCCTTTAACCTTAACGGTGCTAAGCCCATCGTTTTCAGCCCTTTTTCTTTTCTTTTAGGATCAAATTTACTGAAAAAGTCTTGTATTTCTTTATTCATGGGCTCTACATCAGCTGAAAAAAACATATATTCATCTCCTTTTTCCCCACCTTCAATTAACTCTAATAGCATATTCATTATTCCTTTTAATCCCATATAAATCTCAGCCTCATTGACTTTTTTTTCCTGTTTTTGTCTTTGCAATAATTCTGGTAGAATACTTTGTAAATTTCTCTTTTTATTATCTAAAAAGTCCATAAGATGTTTTGGATCTGTAGAGTTGTAGAATTTTATCTTTCCTTTTTTAATATAAGCCACTAAACCCTGGTCTATTAATGAATTTATTGCATTATGAACAGCAGAACTAGCCATGTCAGATTTCTCTATTACTTTCCCTATCTTAGTTCTTCCTGTTTCTAATAGAGTCAGATACACTTTAATTTCCCCTTGGCTTAATCCTATATCCTCTAAAACTGATGTATCCATATAATTTCAGAAGTTTTTATATTTTTAAACTTTTCTATTACTCTCTAATTTTAGAGAGTTAATATTTAAATAGAGTATGTGTTACTACTAATGTATAATAATTTCAATTCAAAAAGGATTGAGGGGGTAAAGAAAAATGAAATCAATAAGAAAAGTGTTAACAGGAGCATTAATAGCAGGCAGTTTGCTAGCAAAAGACGCTGATGCAAATAGCTGGGCTAAAGCAACTTTATATCATGACTCAAGAGATTATTCAACTGTAACTCTTACTGGTGGTGCTCCCAACTTGCCTTTTAGAACCAGCATGTTTGGATTTATAGAATCTGACACTAAAAAATCTAATAGAGATAATCTTAAACAGCCTTATGGGGAAGTAAGTTTAACTAAAAGAGGAGAAGAAGGTTTAGGCATTATTGCAGAGTACAATAGAAACTTTAAGTTTGAACACGGCGTAACAAGATTGGGGCTAGTTTACGAGCCAAAATTGCCTTTCTTTTTTGGAGCTAAATTTCATCCATTATCAACAAGAAATAATGGTATGCAGTTTGCAGTATACGGAAATAAAAGATTTAATAATGGCAATAAGTACGTAGAAGGTTTTGCAGATTATAATTTCAAACCTGAAATATTTGTTGGTGAAGTTCAGTTTGGTAAAAGAATAAATGGAAATTTGTTTGGTGTTATTGAAGGAAGATATAATGGGTTCAAAAAAGATCATATCGGAATTGGTGCTGGACTGGAGTGGAGATTTTAATCTTCACACCCTTATCTCGTAGAAAAAGTATGTGTTCTCAATGAAGTAGGAAACATAAATCTAACATAAAGGTGTACTTTTATAAATTTTTTTGTTATAGTGGCATTATGCACCAGCCTTCAGAAAAAGTAAGAGATATAAAAGAAAGCTTGGCAAAGTTAGATCCAACACAAAATGCAGACACATTTCATAGCGTAATTGGTTCTGCATTAATCTATCTTGGATACAGAGGAGCAGAATCACCAATAGTAGCTTACAATAGAAGAAAAAAAGAAAAGATCCCGATAAAAGACTATAAAGATTTACAAAAACTAGATCCAAATTTAACCATATTTCTTAGAGAAGAAGAATACAAAAATAATGGTACGGTTATACAAGTAACCACAATTTACCTGACAAATACAAGAGTAAGGGGCAAAAAAGCCTCATTGTGGTTTATAAGAGCAAATAGCAGTTTAGACCTAAAAAGAAAAACAACGAGAAAAGAAGATTTAGTTAAAAAAATACAGGAAGGTATGAGAAGAGTTAAAACTTGCGAAGAAAGACTAGATTATGGAAGAGCAATGATAGAAAAAACACTTGAAGAAGCACTCATAAAAGGGAGTGATAATAAATATTATCTAAATTTTAGGGATATAAATGAATTAGTTAAACCATATAAACAAGGTTAATAAAGGCTAGGAAATACCCAATTTTTATGTTTGAACTTAAGTCAACATCGAAAAATGCCCGTTTAGGAATATTAAAAACACGCCACGGCAAAATAGAAACCCCATTCTTTATGCCTGTTGCAACAAAACTTGCTGTTAAACTAATTTCTCCTAAAGATTTAAATGAAATAGGTCTAAAATCAATAATTTCTAATGCATTTATTCTATATTTAGAGCCTGGTTTATCCTTAATAAAAAAAACAAAGGGTATTCATAATTTCATGAATTATCAAAATGTAATTTTCACAGATTCTGGTGGTTTTCAAATGGCTTCTCCCGCTTTTTTAAACTCAATAACTGAAAAAGGAGTTTCATTTAGAAGCCCCATAGATAACAGTAGACATTTTATCACACCTGAAAAAGATATGGAAATTCAACAACAGTTACAATCAGATGTTGCTATGGCCCTAGATTACATGCCAAAATTTGAAGATAGCTATGAATGCATCAAAGAAAGTGTAAATATTACATATGAATGGGCAAAGAGATGCAAAAAAGCTCACAAAGATAATAAGCAGTTATTATTTGGAATTATTCAAGGAGGTACTTTTCCTGATTTAAGGAAAAAAAGCTCAGAATTAATTTGTAGTTTAGACTTTGACGGTTATGCAATAGGCGGTCTTGGAATGGGTGAAGGTTCAGAACTATTGCACAAAGCTGTAAAAGATTCTATTCAGTACATGCCTAAGGATAAACCTCGCTATTTAATGGGTATTGGAAGCGTAAAAGACATTGTTCAGGGAATAGCAAATGGAGTTGATATTTTTGATAGTTGTTATGTTACCAGACACTCAAGACATCATGTAGTTTTCACAAGACAAGGGGAGGTTAGAATAAATAAGCAAAAATTCAAAAATGATTTCTCTCCCTTAGATAAAAATTGCACATGCTTTGTCTGCAAAAATTACACAAAAGCTTATATTTATCATTTAATAAAAATAAATGAATTAACTTGGAAAAGATTAGTTACATGGCATAATTTGTATTTTGTCAGAGAATTAACAGATGAAATAAAAATTAAAATAAAAGAAGACAAATTTGATAAGTTTTACAAAGAATTTATGAAAAAATGGAAATGAGAATAAAATTTCAAAGGCAATCAGAAATAATGTTAAAAGAATGTCTTAAAGTAAAAAAGAACGAATCAGTTTTAATTATCACAGATAAAAACAAAAGAGAAATAGCTGATTCAATTTACAAAACAGCATTAAAGATAACTAAAGAGGTTAAATTAGTTGAAATACCAATTCCTAAAATAAGTGGAATAGAACCACCGAGTAAAGTTGCAAAAGAAATGTTAAATTATGATGTTATCCTAGCTCCAACTACACAAAGCATAACTCACACTCATGCAACAAAAGACGCAGTAAAAGCAGGAGCAAGAGTAGCAACTCTTCCAGGAATAAATGAAAAAATAATGAATGAAAGCATGTTTGCAGATTATGATAAGGTTGAAGCATTTACACTAAAGGTATTAAAAAAAGTAAAAAACGCTAAAAAAATAACAGTAGAAACAAAGAGAGGGACTAAACTATCCTTAATAACCGCAGAAAGGAAATGGTTCGCAGATACAGGAAAAATAGAATTCTCTGGAAATCTGCCTGCGGGAGAAGTTTTTGTATCTCCTCTTGAAGGAACAACTGAAGGGAAAATAGTGGTTGATAGTTTTAAACATGATAAAGAAATATACGCTAAAGAAGGCACAGAAATAATTATAGAAAAAGGAAACGTAAAAGAAGTTTCAGATAAAAAATCCAAGATAGCAAGATTATTCAAAACAGTTGAACATGCAACAAATGTAGCAGAGCTAGGCATAGGCACAAATTACAAAGCCAAAATAATAGGAAATATTTTACAAGACGAAAAAGCATTAGGAACATGCCACATAGCTTTTGGTTCCAATTTCAGCATAGGCGGAAAAGTAAAGGCAGGAATGCATCTTGATTTGATAATTAAAAATCCTACAATAACAATTGATGGTAAAATTATAATGAAATCTGGAAAATTAATATGAAAATAAAAGAATTTCAATCTTATCTAAAAGAAAAAAACATAGATTTAGCCTTATTTTTTAATAATGAAAGAATAAAGGATTCAAATTTCACTTATTTTACACAAATACCTTCATCAGCAGATGTAAATGGAACACTCGTAATACCTTCGTCTAAAAACCCTTATCTCTTAGTTTCAATCTTAGAATTAAATATAGCAAAAAGATTCTCAATAATAAAAGATGTAAAGGAATTAAAATCATTAAAAGAAATAAAAGGAAAAGTTATTGGCTTGAATTATAATTGTATAGCTCTAAATCAGTTAAAAAACATAAAGAAAGAAATAAAGTCTAAATTTATAGATATTAGTGAGAAAGTTTTAGAATTAAGGTCTAAAAAAACTGAAGAAGAAATTAATTTATTAAAAAAGTCTTGTGAAATCTCATCATCAATAATGAAAAAAGCAATTGATTTTTGTAATTCAAATAAAACTGAAATAGATGTTAAAGAGTTTATAGAAGATGAAATAAAAAAATTAAAAATCGAATCTTCATTTGCCCCAATTGTAGCTTCTAATAAAAATTCTTCAAATCCACATCACATATCAGAAAATAAAAAACTAAAAGGCTTCACAATAATAGATTTAGGTGTAAAATACAAAAATTATTGCTCAGACATAACAAGAACAGTATACATTGGAAATCCTTCTAAAAAAGAAATATCAGATTACAACAAAGTCTTAAAAGTTCAAGAAAATTCAATAAACTCTGAAGAAATAAAAGTTTCAAAATTATTTTTAAAAGCTAAAAAAGTTCTAGGTAAGGACTTTATTCATAGTTTAGGTCATGGGGTGGGTATTGAAATTCATGAAAACCCAAATTTAAGAGAAAAATCTAAAGAAAAATTAAAAGATAATATGGTTTACAGTATTGAGCCTGGGATTTATAACAAATATGGCATTAGAATTGAAGATGTTATTTTAAACAAAGAAGTTCTGACAAAGGCAGATAAAGAACTAATTATCAAATAAGTTTATATATTTTTTCTAAGATAGAAATATTAAATGGCAAACTTAAACGTTCTTTCAGAAAGATATGCAACTCCAGAAACTAATGATATTTTTTCTGAGAAAGGCAAGATTATTGCTGAGAGAGAATTATGGATTGCAGTTATGAAGGCTCAAAGAGAGCTCGGAGTTAATATTCCTGCAGAAGATATTGAAAAATTTGAAGCTGCAAAAAAAGATGTTGATCTTGATTTAATAAGAGAAATCGAGGAAAGAACAAGACATGACGTAAAGGCAAAGATTGAAGCTTTTGTAAAAGTTTCAGGAGCAGGAGAACATTTACATAGAGCTATGACTTCAAGGGATTTAACAGATAATGTAGAACAGATGCAAATAATGAATGCTTCTAAATTATTATTAGGAAGATATGTTTCTGTATTAAAACATTTTATTTATAATGCTAGAAAATATGAAGACATTGTTTTAGTTGCAAGAACCCATCACCAACCTGCACAACCAACACTACTGGGAAGAAGATTCGCTATGTGGGCTGAAGAGTTAATACTGCATTTAGAAGATTTTGAAGAGTTCATAAGCGCTTATCCATTAAGAGGCATTAAAGGAGCAGTAGGAACTCAGTTTGATATGTTAACTTTATTAGGAGATTCTGAAAAAGTTGATAGGTTAGAAGAGATCGTTGCTCAAAAGCTAGGATTTACCTTTGTATTAAGGGCTCCAGGCCAAGTTTATCCAAGATCTTTAGATTCCTCTTTAGTTTCACATTTATCCTTTTTAGGATCATCTCCTGAAAATTTCGGAAAAACAATGAGATTAATGGCAGGCTATGAATTAGTTGAAGAAGGATTCCAAGAAGGACAAGTTGGTTCAAGTGCTATGCCATATAAAATGAATACAAGAAGCTCTGAAAGGATATGCAGTTTTGCAGAATTATTAAAGATGTATGCAGATGGAGCATCGAGACTAGCAGGAGATCAATGGGAAGAAGGGGATGTTTCTTGCTCTGCTTTAAGAAGGATTA
Source organism: Candidatus Woesearchaeota archaeon (assembly GCA_964361505.1). Taxonomy (GTDB): domain Archaea; phylum Nanobdellota; class Nanobdellia; order SCGC-AAA011-G17; family GW2011-AR20; genus JACQNJ01. The sequence goes on from CAYIAV010000029.1 coordinate 7,322, forward strand.
TTATTCCTGATGCATTTTACACTTCTGATGGATTGTGTGAAACAACACTAACTGTTCTAAATGAAATGGGGGCTTATCCTATAGTAATTGAAGCAGAACTGGACAGATATCTTCCATTTATGGCTACAACAGAAGTTCTTATGATGGCTACTCAGAGAGGTGTTGGAAGAGAAGCTGCACATAAAGCCATTAAAAGACATACAACTACTGAAGCTTTAAGAATGAGAAAAGAAGGTTCAAAAGAAAATAGAGTAGCTGAACTACTTGCAAATGACCCAATTTTCTCCGATGTAGGAATAACTAGAAGTGACATTGAAAGAATAATAGCTGATAGAACTCATTTCATTGGAAATGCAAAAAGACAGATTGATGAAGTTGCAGTTAGAGCAGAAAAGATTACAAGTAGATATCCTAATGAATCACTATATGAGCCAAGAGAAATATTATAAAAATTTCCCTTTCTCATAAACTAAGTTTCCATCTAAAAATATTTTTCCAGTTTTCATTGTCTTGATAAAATCCCAATGAACCGCACTTTTATTTACACCCCCACATTCAGCATAAGCGCTTCCTATGGCCAGATGGATTGTCTTGTTTATCTTTTCATCAAATAATATATTCCTTACAGGTTTAGTAATTCCTTCATTTAAACCAATACCCAACTCACCTAAATACATTGCTCCTTCATCAGTATTAAGCATACTTTGTAAATAATCATTATTTTTAACAGCACTAGCTTTTACAACTTTACCTTTACTAAATTCCAATTTAACACCAGCAACTTCCCTGCCTCCCCTTATTGTTGCTAAATCAAATTCAATAAATCCTTCAGTTGTTTTTTCATTAGGAGCAGTAAATATTTCTCCATCAGGCATATTATACTTTCCATCTCCCTTAACCCACTTTCTTCCTTCAATGCTAAATGTAAGATCAGTATTATCTCCAACAATTCTCACAATTTTTCCACTCATTATTTTAACAATTTTATCCATAGACTTAGATATTTTCTCCCAATCCTGAATACAGGCTCCATAAACAAAATCCTCAAATTCCTCAGTGCTCATTTCAGCTTCCTGAGCTAAAGAATCACTAGGATAATCAAATATTACCCATTTTTTCTTTAATCTCTCTTTATTGATAGGATCAACAATTTTTTGTCTCAAGCTCATTCTTTTGGGATCTACATTAGTCAAGCCTCTTACATTCCTTCCTGCATCAATCCTGATAAAAGCATCCATTTTCTTCATTTCTTCAAAACTTAATTCAGGAAAATGGTTTAATTGCTCATCAGAAGCATTGGTATAATACATATAAGTTTGCCAAGGAAAATCAATTTTTAAAACAGGAAAAGCTCCTTTTTGTAATATCAACTTATAAATTTCTTTTACTAAAGGTTCTGCCTCAGTATCAGCCATAACTTGCACATATTCCTTTTTTTTAACTTTTAAAGAATAATTAATCAAAATGTCAGCTACTTTCTTTATCCTTTCATCATTCATAGTCTCTGAAAAATCACAAATAAGTATATAAATCTTATTTAATTATAAAAAGTATGTACGAAGATTTAGCAGATTTCTCATTAAAATATCTCCAAGATAGAGGAGCAAAGTATGCAGAAGTAAGGCTAGAAGAAAGCAAATCCAATGATTTTGTATTAAAAAACGGAAATTTGGAAGCAGCTTCTTTTAATGAAATAACAGGAATAGGCATAAGATTCACAGTAAATGACACTTTGGGGTTTTTAAACATCAATCTTCTTGAAAAAGAAAAAATAAAAGTTATAATAGAAAAAGCTATCAGAGTAACAAAAAATTCAAGCAAAATTGGAGAAAAAATCGAATTCTCAGAAGAAAAAGCCCATACAGCAAAATATAGCATTAAAAGAAAATTAAATGAAAACCCAGATGATAAACTAAAAAAAATCTTTGAAATTGATAAAATAATCAAAAATGTAGATAACAGATTCATAAGTGTAGATGATACAGTAACAAAAAAATATTATATAAACAGTGACGGTTCAAAAATAATATCTGAAATTCCCAGAACTACTTTATTTTACTTCTTAACTCTTTTACATGGTAAAAAATCAATACAAAGACATTTCATGCATGGAAGTGTAGCTGGTTATGAATGTATGAAAGAATGGAATATCCATGAAAATCTTGCAAAAGAAGTCAAAGCTTTAACTGATAATCTAAAAAATGGAATAACAATAAAACCAGGAACAATGGATTTGATTACAGCTCCTGAAGTAACAGGTATTGCAGTTCATGAAAGCTGTGGTCATCCTTTAGAAGCAGATAGAATTCTAGGAAGAGAAGGCGCACAAGCAGGAGAAAGCTTTGTCAAAAGAGATATGGTTGGAGAAAAAATAGGAAGTGATTTCGTTAATATTTATGATGATCCTACAATGGAAGGAAGTTATGGTTATTATCTTTATGATGATGAAGGTGTAAAAGCGCGAAAGAAATACTTGCAAAAAAAAGGGGTTATAACTGAATTTTTGCAAAATAGGCAAACAGCTTTTGAATTTAAT
>CAYIAV010000030.1:0-9731 GCA_964361505.1 Candidatus Woesearchaeota archaeon
CTGCTTTTATAGACTTAACTGCATTTTCAGGGAATTGAAAGCAGGGAATTCCTTTGTTTTCTAATGCCTTTTCAAGTTCCATAGTTAAATAGCTTCCAGTGCTTACAACAACAATAGGTTTAAGATTCTTGTTATTAAGGCTAGTTATAATGTCAACAATATTTTTAGTCAGTCTTGGAGTCTGGTAAAGAAGATTTAAAAGTATAACATCGCTGTTTTTGTCATGTAAACAAGTTTCAATTGCTAGTTTATATCTCAAATCATCTGCATCTCCAACCAAATCTAAGGGATTAGAAATTGTAGCAATAGAGGGTAAAGACTTTTTAAATATTTTTTTACTAAGATCACTAAGCTCTGCAAGTTTTAGTCCATAATGAATAACTGCATCAGCACTGATAACTCCATGCCCCCCTCCATTGGTGATAATTTGAATTCTATTCCCTTTTACTTCAATATTTTTTTCAAAAAGCCTTAAGAAATCGAAAACATCTTGAATAAAATCAGCAGGTATGCAACAAGTCTGATGAAAAACACCCTGATAAGTTTCATAAGTTCCTGCCAATGATCCAGTATGGCTTAAGGTAGATTTCTTGCTTTCAATAAACTTTCCTCCTTTAAGAACTATAACTGGTTTTTTAATTTTCTTAAGAGTCTCAAAGAATTTCCTTCCATTTTTTACACCTTCAATATAAAGAACGATAACCTCAGTAGTTTTGTCTTTATTCAAATAATCTAATAAGTCAGATTCATCAATATCTAAACAATTTCCATAACTTATAAATTTAGATAATCCATATCCCTCAGCACTAATTAAGTCTAAAACAGAAGATCCGAATGCCCCTGACTGGGTCACAAAAGAGATATTGCCTTTTTTAGGTCTTTTTAATCTGTAAAACGGTATAAACAAAGTATCCACATTATTATAATTATTAATCAAACCCAAAACATTAGGTCCTATTAATTTTATTTTATTTTTGTTTAATATACTCAATAATTCTTCATCTAATTTTAAATTGCCAGTTTCTCCAAATCCTGCAGTAACCATAAGAATATTTTTTATTTTCTTTTGGGCACATTCCTTGACTGTCTTTATAACAACATCACTAGGAACAGCAATAATAGCCAAATCAATATTTCCTTTAATATTTTTAACAGAAGGATAAGATTTATACCCTAAAACAAAGTCTTCATTTGGGTTTACAGCAAAAACTTTTCCCTTAAATCCTGAATCAATCAAATTCTTAAAAATAACTGAACCTACTTTCTCTGGTGTCTTAGAAACACCCAAAATAGCTATAGACTCAGGTTCAAAAAACTTTTTTATATCCATTCAAATTAAGAGAATTTTTAAATATATAAAAATATGTATATAATGTATGAAAATCTATACAGAATATAAATCAGAGTTATTTCTCAAAAAATTCAGCATAATTTCATCTAAATCTTATCTAACAAATAATATCAAAGAAGCTTTAGAATTATCAAAAAAAATGAAGTTTCCGCTCGCAGTAAAAATTATATCTCCCGGCATTCTGCATAAAACAGATGCTGGAGGGGTAATAAAATGCGGTAATCAAGAAGATATGGTAAAGGCATATTACACCATCTTGAACATAGCTAAAGAAAAAAAGGCCCATTTAGATGGGATTTTGATACAGGAATACATAATAGGAAACGAAGTAATCATAGGCATAAAAAAAGATACAACATTTGGCCATATAATCCTTTTTGGTTTAGGTGGGGTCTACACAGAAGTTCTTAAAGATGTTTCATTAAGAGTTTGCCCTTTAAACAAAAAAGAAGCTCTAAGAATGATAAATGAAATAAAAAACATAAAAATTTTAGAAGGTTACAGAAAGCAAAAACCTGTAGACAAAAACGTTTTAAGTAATATTTTGGTTAAAGTTTCCAATATTCCATTAAAATATAAAAACATTACAGAGCTTGATATAAATCCTTTAATTGCAAATGGCAGTTCAATTAAAGCTGTAGATGCTAGAATGGTGTTGGATTAATTCTTCCCTCTTCTTCTATGTGCTCTTAAACTAGGTCTTAATTTTTCCGCGCCCTTTCCTTTATTTAAAAGTCCCCTGCTTTTTCTAGCTGCGGAAGTCAATCCTCTATTAACTCTTCTATGTGTATTTTTAAGCCACTTCATGTCTTTATATTTACTAACTAATTCTCTGTCTACCAAAATAACTTCATAAAATTTATGAGTTCCGTCTACTCCAATTAAATAAGAATTAAGAACTTCACAATTAGGATATTTTCTCTGAACTCTTTCCTCAGCAATCCATTGGTAGCTTTTACCAACAATTTTCTTTCTCCTCATATGTTTGCTTCTTCTACCTTTTCTTATTTTTGGTCTCTGTCTATTGCTTTTGCCAATTCTTATCCTAACTAAAACATATCCTTGTTTTGCTTTATAGCCTAAGCTTCTTGCCCTATCAATTCTTGTAGGTCTTTCTATCCTTACAATAGTATTACCCTCTCTCCATGCAACTAATCTCTCCTGCACAAGGGTTCCTAAAGACTCTTGAGGTTTTTTCCACAATTGCTTAACTTGACTATAAAGACTCATGCTTATTAGTTTAAAAGGTATATTTTAAAAGCTTTCCTTTATCTCGCCTTAAAAGCCAAATAAGCCAAACTGCCAATACTGGCCACAAAGAATCCAGCAACAAGACTTTCAGTAAACAAAACCGCCAATAAAACAACAATTTTTCCTAAACTGAATCCAATCTCTCTAAAAATCACGTATTCAACCTTATTCCTTCTGTTCATCTTGTCATAAAACATAGAGCTAAAAGGAATATCAGCTAAAACAAAAGACAAGCCAGAAACTAATTCCACAATAAAAATCTGATAAAAATTAGATGCTATCCAGCGAACAGACCATACTAAAGAATGGATAAGAGCCCCTATTCTCAAAAGGCTTTTTCTTTTTTTAGTATCTGTAAGTTTGCCAACATAAAATGAGAATAAAGCAATTAAAAGGGAGCTCCCTGTAACAAGAATGCCAATACCAATATACCCTTTCAATATAGTATAAATAAACAAAGGCCAGAATAAGGTAACAGTCATAATTCTCGCGCCTAATCCAACAAAAATCAAAGTGTCTTTAAAATAAGTTTTGTGAAAAATGTCTTTGAAGGAAAAATTTGTTTCTTCATGATCATCAGGCGTCATTAACAAAGGGACTGCACTAACAACTAAAAAAACGCTGAAAACATAAAATAAAACAGTAAACCCAAGATAAGTAAGAATCAATCCTCCAACAAAAGGCCCCACAATTCCCGATAAAATCAAAAGTGAGTACAAAGTTCCTAATTCCCTTCCCCTATTACTTTTATCGCTTATTTTAGCAAATTCAATATTGAATCCAGTCCAAAAAAGAGTGCCAGAAAGAGCATAAATTATAGCAGGATATATATAGTTGATTTCATGATTTTTTAATAAAACCAAAAGTCCTAAAAAAAGTATATCAAAGGGAACACTGGCAACAATCATATGTTTTAACCCAAATCTTGAAGATAATTTAGCAACAAAAGGTGTTAACACAGCAAAAAGCACAGACCATATTAAGAAAAAATAAATTATCTTGTCAATGCTGAAATTCAATTCTTTATACATGTAGATTGGAATAAAAACTCCAACCAAAGACAAAGCTAAAGATTTCAAAATAACTGCAAAATAAAGTTCTGATAATGCATCTTTAGATAAAGAACGAATAAAATTCAAAGATTGATACTGCATAAAATACAGGATATAAAACATTATATAAAAAGGTTATGAAGAAAAAACAAATCACAACAAAGTATTTAAATAGAGAGTAGCTACTAAAAAATTAAGAAAATAGGAGGTATAGGCATGGATGCAACAAAAGGACTATTTAAACTTGTAGCAGGAATCATTCTTATAGTTGCTGCATTATGGGTATCTACAACATTTATTGGATGGGGGCAGGCAGCATTAAATTTGCTTCAGGGTGCTATAATCTTATTTGTGATATTAGTAGGCTTTATTGTATTCGTAATAGGATTAACAGACTTAAAAGCCTAATCTTTTAACTTTCTTTTTTATTTTCTTAAGAATGCCCCCTTTAGAATGAGATGGTTCTGATTTTATATTAGGTATTCTATCTTTTTTAACACTTTTCTTAATTTGAGAAACTTTCTTTTTTAACTTTTTCTTTTCTTTCTTATATGGTTTCTTCTTTTTAACAGCTTTCTTTTTAGGCTTCTTTAGTTTAGTTTCTTCTTTTATAAAATCAATCTTAAAGTTCTCTATTTCTACAACATCTTGTTCTATCAAAGAAATTTCCCTTTTAATCTCTGCAACAGCTTTCTCCTTATCCTCTTCTAATAACAATTTTCCACAATCAAGACATTTAAAATCATGCTCCATGGCTTCTTCAAGTCTAGCCCTAACATGATTATCGGGGCATTTAAAGAAACTCTTGTCTTCCTCTTCAGTTAAACATCTTCTTAATTCCTTTAAACGCTCATTTTTTCTTTTAAGCAATAATTCTTTTGCATAAGGCATATTAAATGTCCAGTAATAGATATACCACCCTTTTTCTTTATCCTTTTTTCTTACAGAATAAACAAGATTATGAGCATGTAATGAATAGAGTACATTTCTAATGGTGTTAATATTCAACCTAAGATCCTCTGCAAGCTTAAACTCGCTTACATTCTCTTGGTTATGCAGTTCTCTAAAAACCCTAACTGCATCATCTACAGAAATCTTCTTCAAGAATTCTTCAAGAATAAAATATAAATCTCTCATCAGGCAATAATATGGGATTATGTTTAAAAACCTTTTTATAGGGGAATATATTAACTATTAGTTAATGATAAGAAAAGTTTTAATAAATACTGTCTCAAAATCCTAATAAACAATCATAAAGGGGTGTACACTAAAATGGGATTATTTTCAAATAAAAGAGAAAGGCCAGAAATGCCGAAGCTAGATACATATAATTTCGATGCTCCAAAAGTTCCTAATTTAGAAAGGCTGCAGTTTCCAGAGCCAAAATTTCCAGAAACAGGAATACCCCTAAAAAGAATGGTTTTATCTGATGAACTAGGATTAATAAAAAAATCAGTTGTAATTCCACAATCGCCTCAAAATATTGCACCTTCTTCTGATGATCGTTATGTTTCAAAAAAAGGTCTTTTCATCAGGATAGAAAAATACAAAGAAGCACTAGAGGGTATCGAACAGATAAAAATAAGGATTAATGAAGTAGAGCACGCTTTGATGGGCTTAGAAAAAATGAGAAGGCAAGAAGATTTAGAAATAGAAAAGTGGAGACGCGATTTGAACAGCATTAAGCAAAAGTTATTAGGAATTGACAACGCTTTATTTAGAGAATGAAAAAAACTAGCAGAAGAAAAGTGAAAGGAGCGCGAAGAAATCCAGAAAACATTTATTTTGAAATCTATGAACCAAATACATTAAGAAAGCAGATTCTTACAAGTGCTATAGAGGTTATAGATACATTAAGAGATTATGAAGTTTCAAAAGATGTTAAAACAGAAAAAGAAAAGCAGATACGCCAATTAAAAAGCACACTATTCCATATGAAAAGTAGTTTTAGATCTTTAAAAAATTCTTTGCCTGCAATACCAAAAGATGCATTGCCAAAACCAGAAAAAAAGCATTCTTTAACGAAAGAAATAAACGTAGAGATTAAAAGAATAAAAGAGCTCACGCCCCAAGATAGGTTCCCACAAGAATCTTCAACAGTAAAGAGGCTAGAGAATGAATTGTCACAAATAAGGAACAAATTGAATAATCTCTAGCACAGAAAGCCTTATAATTTTTTTTCCTTTTATAATTCTATGAAAAAAATCTTGGCAGTAATAATTTTAGTTTCATTACTAAGCACAGTTGTTCTTGCAGGTGAAATTCATCGAATAAATCTCAACAAAAATGCAGTAGAAGTAAAAGAAGTAAAAGAAGGCGATTTAGTCGAGATGAGTTTAGGTAACAAGACACAAAAGATAATCCTTAAAAAAATTTTAATTGACAAAAATATAATCAATTTGGCGCTATTTGTAGAAGAATCAGACACTCCTTCATATATTTCTATGGGTTATAATCAGCAAATGAGGTTAGATTTTTATAACGATAGAATAGATGACATGACATTAGTCCTTGAATCTCTATCAGCAGAAAGCGCAAGAATAATCTTTAGAACCATGGATGAAAAAGGAAATCTTATAGTCATAAATCAGGAAGCCCCGCAAATAACAGGAGAAGAAATAAAAGAAAGTAGTTCTCCAAACTTAAAGACAGGCATAATAATTACAACAAGTATCATTATCATCGGTCTATTGATTTCATTTATACTTTTAAAAAAATAATTATTTTCTTTTCTTCTTTTTCATTGATAATTTAAAAATAGCAAAAATCCCTAAAAGCAGAGCAATTCCAAGTAAAGTAAAAGCCAGATATTCGAAAGTTTTATCATTAATTTGAGTGTCTTGTTTATTATCTAAAAGAACACCGCACCCTAGAATAGTTTCATACTTGCATAAATTATCTTCACAGATGTCTAAAGTGCAGATCCCATTATCTTCACAATCTAAATCTTTGTCACATTCAAAAATCAATTCTTCAGTTTTATTAGAAGAATCACTTTCTATTAAATCGTCATTTACCTCTAATTCAAAAAAACATGCATTATTGTTGCATTCCTCTCCATCACATTGGCAGTCCTTAAGGCAGTCAAATGTAAGCTTAAAAGAAGCCTGATCATAGCTTGCTTTCCTAAAATCCACAAAAATATTGCTAATCCTCTTATCTTTAGAAACAATGAAATTCTCATTGTTGATACAAAGCTTTGTGCTTCCATTTACAGATTCCAAAAGAGTTATATTTTTTCCATCAACAAAAAAACTTTCTCCTGGTTTCAGTACTACATCAATAGTTTTAACAGCATGAACCATAGATAAAAGCAATAGCATAATTCCTGCAAATATCCAAATTTTCATATTCTAGGTAGTATCAAAAAGGTTAAAAAACTATAGAGAAAGACAGTTCCTCAATTTTAATAAAGAAAATCTTTAAAAAGCCCCTTCCCGACAATTATCTTAGCGGGGTAGGACAGCTAGGAGTGTCCGCTGAAGCGTTACTCGATGATGCTGCGGAAGGCTCATATCTTAGCTGTGGGGAGACCCAGAAGTCGTTGGCAGTAAGAAATTACTAACGAATTCAAATCCAACCCTCGCTATTTTCATGATATAAGTTTATTTTATGCAAATGCTTAGCACTAGAAAATCAAACGGTCTTCATCCATAGTTTAAGGTTGCCATTGCCCGAAAGAGTAACATCACTGATTACAGTAAATCCACTTTTAATCCTATCATCTCTTTTTTTACAATTATATTTTTCATAGGTTTTGAATCCCAGGTGATTTTAAAAGGCCGGTGCGCGAGGTTGTCGTGTGGACTACTGAATAAGATATATATTTTACAGTATAATAGTTACAACAAACTCAAAAACAAGATTTATAAAAGCCATAGCTATAAAATTAATATGGTAACCAAAGAGCAGATTATAGAACAATTAAAGAAAGTAGTAGATCCAGAACTAGGAATGGACATCTATACTTTAGGCTTAATTTACAACATCGGCATAAAAGATAAAAAAGTCGACATAAAAATGACTTTAACCTCCCCTATGTGCCCATATGGTCCTCAAATAGTAGAAGATGTTAAAACAAGAATTAAATCATTAAATACAGAACCAGTAATAGAACTTGTTTTCAGTCCGCCATGGGAAATCCCTAAAGAGGTAAGATCTATTTTAGGAATATAAGATTATCTTATCGAATTAGCAATAACTTTAACAACACTCTTATCGAAAACATTAGGCATAATTTTATCAGCTTTTACATCTTTTACAACATCAGCCAAAGCATGAGCAGCATTTAACTTCATTTCATCAGTTATCTTCCTAATTTTATTATCCAAAGCTCCTCTAAAAATTCCAGGAAAGGCTAACACATTATTTATCTGGTTTGGGAAATCGCTTCTTCCAGTAGCTATAACATTAGCTCCTCCTCTCTTAGCTTCATCAGGCATAATTTCTGGAGTAGGATTAGCCATTGCAAAGATTATAGCATCTTTATTCATTAGCCTAATATCGCTAGCTTTCAAAATATTAGGAGCACTTAAACCAATAAAAACATCAGAATTCTTCAAAGCATCATTTAATGTTCCTTGTTGATTTCCTTTATTGGTTATTTTAGCCATCTTTTTTTTGTGTGATGTCAAGTTTTTATTATTTTTATTTAAAATTCCCTCTCTGTCTACTAAAACAATATCTCCAACTCCTTCTTTTAACAACAGTTTAGCAACAGCAGTTCCAGCAGCTCCAACACCATTGATTACAATTTTCAAGGTTCTCAAGTCTTTTTTAACAACCTTGGAAGCATTAATCAACCCAGCTAAAACCACAATAGCAGTTCCATGTTGATCGTCATGCATAACAGGAATATCCAATTCTTTTTTCAATGTCTCTTCGATTTCAAAGCACCTAGGAGAGGATATATCCTCTAAATTGATTCCACCAAAAACAGGAGCTATGTTCTTTACAATATTTATTATATCTTCAGTTTCCTGAGATTTAATACAAATAGGAAAAGCATCAATATTAGCAAATTCTTTAAACAAAACACATTTACCTTCCATAACAGGTATAGCTGCCTCAGCTCCAATATTTCCTAAACCCAAAACAGCACTTCCATCAGAAACAACAGCAACAGTATTTCCTTTGATAGTATACTTGTAAACATCTTTAACATTCCTATTTATCTCTTTGCAAGGCTCAGCAACCCCCGGAGTATATGCTAAACTCAAATCACTTCTGTTTTTCAAAGGAACTTTAGAAATAACAGAAATTTTTCCTTTATATTTTTCATGAAATTCTAGAGGATTCATTTGCTAAAAAAACAGGAAAGAGTATAAAAATATTGTTATACTGCATTATACTTAGCAATAATATCAAAAGCAGCTTTCTTTGCAGTATCAGCCTGTAAAGCAAATCCCAAGCCTTCAGCATTTCCAACTTTAAAATTATTAATGCCTACAATTCTGCTGTTTAAGTTAATTAACGGACCGCCAGAATTTCCAGGATTGATAGGAACATCAGTCTGCGCATAAACTTCATATCCATTAGCGCCTTCTCTGTTAATTGCACTTATTATCCCTTCAGTAACTGAAAAGCTTAAGCCATAAGGGTTTCCAACAGCAATAACCTTATCTCCTACTTTAATATCTAAAGTATCTGCAAACTCTAAATAATCTAAATTATTAACATTAATCTTCAAAATAGCCACATCTAAAGGTTGGTTAAATCCAATAAGGGCTGCATCATAAACATTATTCCCTGGAGTAAAGACCTGAACATTCTCCTTATCTTTATCAATAACATGATAATTAGTAATAATAAAGCCGTCATCAGTAATAACGGCCCCAGATCCCAAAGATTGTGAAGTTGATACTCCAACAACAGCCGGCACAACCTCTTCTATTATAGCAGAGAAATCTTGGGATTTAATTTTCACATCTTTTAATTGTGAACTCAACTCATCTATCTTACTAGAGCTCGCCTTTTCCAATTGAGAAACAGCTCTTAATATCTTTTCATCAGATTTTGCAGTTTCCTCATTTAAAGAATCTATCTTATTATTCAAATTAGTATTAGAAGCCTGCAAT
>CAYIAV010000031.1:0-3345 GCA_964361505.1 Candidatus Woesearchaeota archaeon
TAGGGCTATTGCCTACAATATTCTTTTAATTAAATTATACTTTTTGAACGCATCCTATTTTTAGTACCCGTTTAACTAACCGAAAATAACAAATATAAAAAAACTTATAAACAAGAGAATATACCTAAGTACTTATGGAGTTAGTATTAGATCAGAAACCTCAGAATGTTACCATAATTGAGGGTTTTCCTGGATTTGGATTTGTGGGAACTATATCTGTGGAATTTTTGATAGAGCATTTAGGAGCTAAAAAAATAGGGAAAATTACGAGTAATGATGTTATGCCTATTGCAGCTGTGCATAATTCTCAATTGATTGAGCCTTTCAGTATTTATTATTCTAAGAAAAAAAATCTTGTTTTACTACATGCTATAACTAATGTTCAGGGCTTGGAATGGCAGTTAAGCGAGAAAGTTATAGAGCTGTATAAGAAACTAAAAGCTAAAAAAATTATTAGTTTAGAAGGTATTGGTTCTACTTCGGCTACTGAACCTAAGGTTTTTTACTATACCAATAGGATAGGAAAAGATAAAGTTCAGGCTGAAATCTTGAAAGAGGGGATTATTATGGGGGTTTCAGGAGCTTTACTTTTGAAAGCTGAAGTTCCACTTTCTTGTTTTTTTGCAGAAACCCATAGTTCGTTACCAGATTCAAGGGCAGCTGCTAAAATCATTCAAGTATTAGACTCATATTTAGGCTTAAATGTGGATTATAAGCCTTTATTAAAAAAAGCTGCTGAGTTTGAAGAGAAACTAAAAAATATTGTTGACAAAAGCAAAGTTGCTTCGGATCAAAAAGAAAAAAAAGAATTAGACTATTTTGGTTAAAAAAGGAGGTGTGTATTTATGCACAGTTGTTGGTTAAAAGGGGTTTTAGCTTTATTAGCTATAATCTTCGTGTGGTTTGTAGGCAATGATGTTGTTAAAGCTGTTTTAGTTACCTTAATTGTGGTATTAATGGCTTTTGCAAACATCAAATGTGAAGCTTGTGAATCTAAGGGGCATAAATCTGTGTCTAAGATTTCACATGCTGTAAAAAAGACAAAAAGAAGAAAGAGAAAATAATCTCTCTTTTTTATTTTTTTCTTATAACTTTTAGATAATTTTAAGTAGCCTATTTTTTTAATACTTGTTATGTATCCAATGATTGCTGTGCGGGTAATATTAAGTAATGAAAATGGTGAAATTTTGTTTCTTAAAAGAAAGAACACTAATTATGCAAATGGAAAATGGTGCTTGCCTGGAGGGAAAATAGAAGCTTTTCAGAAGGCAGAAGATGTCTGCAAAAAAGAGATAAAAGAAGAAACTAATCTTGATATTTCAAAAATAAAATTTCTTTTTTATAATGATGATCTCCCTATAAAAAATGAATCTGACATGCACTTTTTAGGCTTATATTTTACTGCTAATTTTTCTGGCAAAATAATGCTGAATGAAGAATCATCTGAATTTAGTTGGATAAATCCTAATGAGTTAAATAAATTTGATATTGCATTTAATCAGGATAAAATTGTAAAGAAGTTTTTAATTAAAATTTAATCTTTAGGCATTAAAGGTTCATAAATTTCTCTTGGATACCATAAAGGGAAGACCTGTAAAAATTCCAGTTGTTTATAGAGTTCATGATCTATTTCTCTTCTAACTCTAATTTGCACTTCTACTGGTAGACGTATATACTTTTCTAAGGGTCTTTTTATTGTTATGTCTCTTCTTGATTTTTCCCTCTGTTCTTCATCTATTCTTACTGGTACACGTAATATAAATTTATGACATGAAAATTCTGGAGGTTTATCTTTTACAACATGTTCATATCTTTCTAATGCACCTGTACCTTTTACGTTATATTGAAAATAAGATAATAACCTTTCTACATCTTCATCTGTCCCTACAAGAAACTCTATTCCATAAGTGTCATATATCTGATCAGGGAAGCATTTTTTCAAGAACATTTTCATAAGTAAAGAACCATATTTGGTTGTATCTCTTTCACCGATTTTAGCCCTATACTTAAAAGGTTCTTGTTTTATTCCATATATTGTAACCCCTGCTTTTGTATCCCATGTAGCAAATTCATCAGAAACTTGTGTAGGGTTTTTGAATTGCATAACCTCCCAGACCCATTGGTTAAGAAGGTGGTAATAATGAACTGAATGAAAGATTTCTGGAGATTCATCAATAATCAATACTAGATGACCCAACCCCCAAGCCCTTGCAAAATTGTATGCTTGAAACATGAGTTGCGGATCGTTCTGTCCATGTCTTCCATTTCTAGATCTTATCCAACTTTCTCTTGCCAGAGCCGCCATTTCCAAAGGATCAAAAGAATGACTTATTCCTTGAATTTTAAAATATTTATGACAATCTAAACTTTGTTGACATAGAACATTTAATGCTGAAATTCCTCTGTTTATTGCATGTCTTTTTGCTTCTATAGCTTCTTCCTTGGATTTGTCTGGAAAGAAATTATTTCTTATATTATCTGCAAAGAAGTCTTGATTTCTTCCTTCTACAGCCTTTCTTAACGCTTTAAAATGTAAAAAAGGTACGTCTGGGGAAAATAATTTAAATGGCATGGTCTTCCACACTTCCTTTAATTTCTCTGTTTCATGCTGATATAACCTATCTACCAAAGATTGATTCATATATTTGGTCAATAATAAACCTATTTAACCTTTACGATTTTATAAACTAAGTAGTAATTACAAATTTTGGTCTTTTATACTCATATGATCTAAAATCTGTTGTAATGCTTCCAGCAATTTAATAATCTGTTTTTTTCTCTGTATTACTGTATTGCTATCAACTGTTTTTAGTAATTTTCTATTTGTGTGGACTATCACATTTCTAAAAGAGCTTATTGCTTTTAAGTCTTCTTTAAATATTGCGCGAGATTTGTATATTTTTTGTAGTTCTAATAATTCTTTATTATTTAATAGGTCCTTGATAAGATCATTAATATTACATTCATCTAATGTATTTAACAGCTTACCATTCCATTTGTGAATACGGTAAAGCCGACTTTCTAACTCATGGATTAATATGAAGAATAATATTCTTACAGGTTTTTTAAAAAACTTTTCACAAGAAACATATT
The DNA here is from genome assembly GCA_964361505.1 of Candidatus Woesearchaeota archaeon. Classification (GTDB taxonomy): domain Archaea; phylum Nanobdellota; class Nanobdellia; order SCGC-AAA011-G17; family GW2011-AR20; genus JACQNJ01. The sequence goes on from CAYIAV010000031.1 coordinate 3,094, forward strand.
TTTTTCCACCAATGTCTATAGCATCATACCCATCAATGCTTTCTAGTGTATCCCATATTGGTGTTTGTGGATTTCTTTTTAATAATTTGCCCTTAATTAGTTCTTCTTGAGAAACAGACTCTAGAATAAACAAATTTGATATCTTCCTAAATAACTCTTCAAATTCTCCCGGGTACATATTGTAACTACCTTTTATTTTATTGATATTTAAATATTAAACAAGGTTTATAAAATTATAGTTTTGAGAATATA
>CAYIAV010000031.1:3445-9616 GCA_964361505.1 Candidatus Woesearchaeota archaeon
TAGAGACCATGAGAAAGAAAAGAATAACTATAGATAATGTACTTAACTATAATGTAAGGGATTTCAGAGAAGTCTTAGGAGATAGAGATTACCAAGAGTATGAGGCGGTTCCAGTAGTAGAACGACCGTCAGGGATTGAAGGGGATTTGGTTTTACAAGTATTTTTCTCAGATATTGGATTAATCCACGAAGAAGCGAGGAAATTTATAATGGGTGCCAGAAATGCTTATTCAAGGTATAGTTCTGCTTTAATAAAGCATGGTTTAAAGAGAAGAGGAGTTAGAGTCTCTGAAGTTAGGGAAGCAGATCGAGATAGATATAAGCGCTATGCTGAGTCTCACAAAATAAAAACTATTATGAATTGTAGGCATGCTGTTAGTGAATTATGCACTTTGTGGGATAATCTTGGTGAAATTTTATGGCTTTATTATGGATTAGATTATGAAATTAAATTTAGGGATGCTAGGTTTCCTGGTCTGTTTGATTATTTAACGGATAAAAAAGAGTTGTTTGGTTTTTTCAGCAGGTCAGGAGTGAGAAGGGGCAGTCGTGGCAAATCTTACTTGCCGGAAGATGGGGTTCTGCATAACTTATTACAGTGGAGGAATACTGCCAGACATGGATTTATTGGGATTTCTCGTACTTATGGGTTAAATTTTAGTACTATTTGGGAAAGATATATTGAATTTGAAGACGGGGGAGGTGTTAGGAAGAGAATTAAAGTCATGACCCCTGATGAATGGGCGGATCTTACTGCGAGGTCTTATCATCATTTTGTTATTTGTTATAATTCTTTATTAGGTGCTATTAAGAACAAAGAATCAGAGGATACTTAATAATCTTTTAAACTTCCGACATGAACTCCTAACTGATTTTTTATTGAAATAGCAGTTTTGCTTCCTATTAATTTTTTTAAGACTTCTAAATTTATAATTTTTAAATGCGCCAGTGTTCTTATGTTACTGTTAAACAATTTTCTAGCTTTAACTCTACCAATTCCTTTTAACTGTATCAATATTAATAATTCTTCTTTAATACCATGTTTCATTCTTATCTTTAAGGATTTAGAATTTCTTGCTGTTTCAATATAATTAAGAATTCTTGATAATTCTTGCAAGCTGTATAACAACCATGCTGCTTTGTCTACTTTATATTTTAATTCTCCTGGAGGGATATTATATTTTTTCATAATTAATTCTTCTGTTGATTCATTTAGCCAAGAATTAAACATTAGAGAAGTTTTTATTGAATTTAGATAATCTTCTGAGAAAGGATCGTCATAGAGCAAATAGTCTTTATATTGTAATAATTCTGCTTCTATGTCTTCGTATTCTCTTGCTTTTACTGATAATAAAGGCTTTAATTCTAAGGCATTACAAATTAGATGGATTAATGAAAAGTCATTATGATTTTGCTTTTGAGCTTTGTGCAAGTTTTGTATTAAGAAATTTGCTGTATATGGATCTATGTATAATTGTGAAACCCTTTTTCCTAACTTTGTTGCTGTAATTTCTTCATTTAGTATAATAAATTTATATTCTTCTAATAATTGCAGCATTGATTCTATTATATAATGCAGTTTTTCTCTATCTTCAAACTGAAATGCCCAGAATGTTTCATCAAAAAACTTGAAAATTTTTTCTTTATTATTTAAAAAATTAATTGATATTAAACTTAATAAATATGTTCTCAGAACGGGTTCTACAGCTAGCTTTGAGTAAATATTTTCTGGCTTGCCTTTAAAATATCTTTCATGCAGTTCTTCTTTTTCATCTTCATTTTTAGCTATTAATATTGCTTCTCCATACTCATCATATGTTGGTCTGCCTGCTCTTCCAAACATTTGTTGAATCTCTAAAACTGGCAAATAATTCATTCCTAAAGAACCAAAGCGTTTTACGTCTCTGATAATAGAGCGAAAGGCTGGGATATTTATTCCCAAAGATAATGTTGGGGTTGCGCAGATTATTTTTATTTCTTTATTTTTAAAAGATTCTTCAATCAATTCTTTTTGCTTTTGAACTAAACCTGCATGATGGAAGGCTATTCCTTTTCTTACAATGCTTGCAATTTTCTTACATTGCTCTGTTGGATTTATTAATGCTTTTTCTATTTTTTCTGCTACTATTAGGGTATTTTCTTCAGATTTATTTCTATGGCTTAACTTTTCTGCTACTGATTCTGCGGATTTTCTGGTATTTACAAAAATTAAAGCCTGTTTATTTTCTTTTATTGTTGCTAAAGCCAAATTAATTGTCGGGTCTTCTGAAATTTCTTCTAGTTTTAAATTATTTTTTTTATTGAAAAAATCTATTTCGTTTTCCAAGTAAATTCCTTTGTAAAGTTCAACTGGTCTCCAATAATCTAAGATTGTTTCTGCGTTAATCCAGGAAGCTAATTCTTCTGGATTCCCTATTGTTGCACTTAAACCAAGAATTTGTAATTTATCGTTTAATCTCTTTAGTAATGTGATTACAATTTCTAATGTTGGTCCTCTTGATACATCATTTAATAAATGAATTTCGTCTACTATTAATAAGTTGATATCATTAATCCATTGAGATTCCTGCCTGATTAAACTGTCTAATCTTTCATTTGAGCAAATAATTAAATCTGCTTGGTCTAAGAAAGGCTCTTTTTTTTCTGGGTCGCCTATTGATAATGCTACTCTTATTTCTGGGTATTTATTCTTAAATTCTTTGTATTTTTCAGTTGCTAAAGCTTTTAATGGACAAGTGTAGACTGATTTTCCCTTTTTATTTAAGAAATGATTTAGGAAAGCAAGTTCAGCAACTAAAGTTTTTCCTGAAGATGTTGGAGTGCAGACTATTAAGTTTTTATTTTTTAATAATCCTGCATCTAAAGCTTTTGATTGAGCAGGCCTTAATTCTTTTATTCCTTGTTTTTCCAATAATCTTCTTACTTCTGGAACTATTCTGTGCATTGCTAATATAAAGAATAAAGACTTTTAAAGGTATTTAAGGAGATTTATTGTTTCTTGTGAAATATTTTTATTCTTCCGTCAACCATGAGATGAAAACTGAAACCAAGCATTCCGAAAAGTGGAAGGATCATCATCTTAATACTATCCTGCCAGAGAATTGCTCCAACAATAAATAAGAAGATTCCATAGATAATTACTGTTTTAGTATTATGAAAGAATTTTCCTTTTGTGGTATACAGTGGTTTTTTCCTGCCATCTAAGATATAATACATAATTACTGGCGCGAAAAACAACAAAGAATATTTCTCATACCATTTTGACTCAAGCTTCTTATTTTTTGTCTCCTTCATCAGGAAATCTATATCTGGAAGAAAATTACTATAGAGAAATACCAAAAGGGCTATGACAAGAGATCCGAGGACATTCGTTTCAAAGAAGATAACCCCGGCCATAAAATAAAAAATAGCTATTGGGAGTATTATTCTTTTAAACGCCCATCTTAAAAAATTAAAATGCTCTTTTATCTCTTCCTCAATTTTTTTAAAATCAACATAAGAAGGAATTCTTTTCGCAATAAGTTCATCCCAATATTCGCTTAACTTTGTTTCTGTTTTATTCATAAAAGTGGAAAAACTAAATAGTATAAAAAGATATATTTTTCCTATCCAAACTCTTTTAAAGGCTTAGATTTCTTTGATTTTTGTATGCATTATGATAAGTTTTATCAAAGATAGACATAAAGATGATGAAATCTTTAAGGTATTGAATCCTATAGTTAAAAATTGGTTTAGAAATAAGTTCAAGGGATTTAGTGATCCTCAGAGGTATGCTATTTTACCTATCCATAACAAAGAAAATATCCTAGTTAGTGCTGTCACTGGATCTGGTAAAACCTTGACTGCTTTTACTTCTGTTTTAAGTGAGCTTATTACTTTATCTGAAAACGAATTATTAGAAAATCAAATTTATTGTATTTATATCTCTCCTTTAAAATCCTTGAATAATGATATATCTTTTAATCTTAAAGAGCCTTTGAAAGAAATGGAGGAGAATTCTGGAAAAACGTTTGGCATTAGAATTGGAGTTAGAACTGGAGATACTTCAACTGCTGATAAGGCAAAAATGCTTGCTAAAAGTCCACACATTCTGATTACAACTCCAGAGTCTTTTTCAATAATATTAACTTCTGTAAAACTGAGAGATAAATTAAGAAACTTGAAGTGGGTTATAATTGATGAGATTCATGCTTTAGCTGAAAGCAAGAGAGGTGTGCATCTTTCTTTGGCTTTAGAGAGATTAGAAGATTTGAGTTTTGGATTTACTAGAATTGGATTGAGTGCTTCTATAGAACCGATTGAAGAAATTGCTGCATTTTTAGCTGGAAACAAAAGAAACTGCCTGATTGCCAAAGCAGACTTGAAAAAAGAAATGGACATTAAAGTATTATGCCCTGTGCCTGACTTGATTAATGTTACATATGATGTTGTTCATGATAAAATGTACAGGATGATTGATGAACTGATTCAAGAACATAAAACTACATTAATTTTTACCAATACAAGAAGTGCAACTGAGAGAGTTGTGCATCACTTAAAAGAAAAGTTTCCTAGAAAATATACAGAGAATATTGGAGCGCATCATGGATCTTTGTCTAAAGAGCATAGATTAGACATGGAAACTAGGATGAGGGAAGGAAAATTGAAAGCCATTGTTTGTTCAACATCTTTAGAATTAGGAATTGATATAGGCTATATTGACTTGGTTATAATTCTTGGAAGCCCCAAATCTGTTGCTAGATGCACTCAAAGATTTGGTAGAGCCGGGCATAGACTACATGATATAATCAAAGGCAGAATTATTGTTCTAGATAGAGATGACTTAGTTGAATGCTCTATACTACTGAAAAATGTTTTAGAGAAAAAAATTGATAGGTTGCATATTCCAGAGAACTGCTTAGATGTTTTGGCCCAACAAATTTATGGAATTGCCATTTCTGACAAGATTAATGTTAAGGATTTATGGAAAATGGTTACTTCTAGTTATTGCTATAGAAATTTGAAATATTCCCAGTTTAATGAAATTTTAGATTATTTAGCAGGAGAATATACTAAATTAGAAGACAGGCATGTTTATGCTAAGATTTGGTATGACAAAGAAACAGGTATGATTGGCAAAAGAAGCAAGATGGCCAGAATGATTTACATGACAAACTTAGGAACAATTCCAGATGAAACTTTTGTTCAGGTAAAGGTTGGAGAGCATGTTATTGGAAAAATTGATGAGTCTTTTTTGGAGAAATTGAAACGAGGAGATGTTTTTGTTTTAGGAGGGAATAAATATGAATTTTTATTTGCAAGAGGAATGACTGCACAAGTGAATGCCAATGTTACCAGGGCGCCTACAATACCTTCTTGGTTTTCTGATATGCTACCATTAAGTTTTGATTTGGCTGTGGATATATCTAGATTTAGGAGATTGATGGAAGACAAGTTTTCTCATAAGCAATCTAAAAAAGAGATTCTTGAGTTTATTGATTCTTATTTATACGTTGATAAAAACTCTTTAAACTCACTTTATTCTTATTTTCAACAGCAATTTTTGTTTAAAGAAATACCAACAGACAAGAAGTTATTAATTGAAGAATATATTGAAGAAGACAAGCACTTTATTGTGTTTCATGCCCTTTATGGAAGAAGAGTAAATGATGTTTTGTCTAGAGCTATTGCTTTCATCATAGGGAGAATGTATCATAAAGACGTTGAGATTGGCATTAGTGACCATGGGTTTTATGTGGCTTCTGAAAAAAATATCCCTATATTAAATATTTTTGAACATTTGAAAAGCAAGGATTTGGATACTATAATGAAACAAGCTTTGGATAAAACTGAAGTATTAAAAAGAAGATTCAGGCATTGCGCTGTAAGAGCTTTAATGATATTAAGGAATTATGGAGGAAGAACTAAAAGGGTTGGAAGACAGCAAGTCAGTTCTATGTTATTGTTAAATGCTGTTAGAAGGGTTTCTGATGATTTTTGTATCTTGCAAGAAGCTAGAAGAGAAGTATTAGAGGATTTGATGGATGTTGATAATGCCAAGAAAATTGTTAAAGACATTGAAGATGGTAAAATTAAAATTAAAATGTTTCAAACAAAATTACCCAGTCCTTTTGCTTTTAATTTAGTTCTAGAAGGCTATATTGATATTATGAAAATGGAAGACAAAGTTGA
>CAYIAV010000032.1:0-9312 GCA_964361505.1 Candidatus Woesearchaeota archaeon
TTTAATGTTAAGCTACGCAAAACTCATTAAGTAGTTTTAGAAGTTTTTCTGATATTTTTTAAAAAAATATCAGAGACAAATGAGAAGATGTTACAGGTATAGAAAAACATCTTCACTAAATTTACTTCTTATCCTCTCCTTTAAATTCATTTAATAAATAATTAGGTAAAAAAGTTTTCTTATGATAATGATAAAACTCCATTATATCAAAAGTTTCTATCAACTCTCCAAATTCTTCTCTTAGCTGCACAGTTAAATGTCTTATTCTACCTCTATCAAAAGATTCCAAATCTAATTCCATATCCCAATCCCCAACAGTTTTGTTTATCTGAATTATTTCAGGAGTTTTCAAAATATATGCCATTAGTTGATTTTCCCTTTCTTGAGATAAATTATGCAATTTCAAAAATAAGCGATGTTTGTAAACGCCAAGACTATGTGTATCAATTAAATGCTTGTATCCTTTAAGGATTTTTCTCTGAGTTAGTTTCTTAAGAATGCTGTTTACTGTTTTAATGTTCATTCCAGTTTTTTCTGCTAATTTTGTCATTCTTGTCTTAGGGGTTAAAACAATATTATACAATACAGCAGTTTCACTCCTACTAAAATATTCTATCTGCCTGTCTCCTCCAACAACAGTATCTTTTCCAAACTTGCTGGTCAGCTCATTAGCTAAAGAAGAATGTTTCAATAAATAAAGTCTTGGATAAAGGTGTGTTACCACATTTAACAAAACCTTATAATTATTCAGTGTGGGTGTTGTATTAGTTATTCCTCTTAACTCTTTATTAAACCTTGATGCATTTTTGGCCTCCATTTCGATCACTAGATCAAAAGCCCCATCTAATTCATAAATCGAAACAATGTAAGGATGCTCCCTCAACTTTTGTAATATGGCATTTTTGTTCTTCTCACTAACATACCCTCCTTTAAAATAGACTTTAAACAATAAAAGTCCAAAAAAAGAGTAATCTATAACACTATAAGGATTAAAGACAATCCTGTCTTTTTCTAAAGTTTTTACATTATACTTAAGCCTTTGAGAGCTTTTTTTTAGTAAACTAGCCAATTCTCTTATCTTAACTCTTGCATTCTCAGAATAAAGGAATAATAATTCTTTGTCAGTTTTAACCATAAACATGCTTTTTTTTTACTTATTTATAAATTTTGTTATATTTTAGGATAAAAATAAAAAAAATAGTAGAGTAAGATAAATATACTAGTACACATCTTATAAGCACTATGATAAACAGTTCACAATTCTTTGAATGGTTGGTAAGACATCATACAACAGTAAACTTGGAGAAATGCCTTCCTTATATAGAAGAAGGTAGAATCTACCAAAATGGTCAACCACTTGAAGAAGGATTAAGAGAGAATAAACTATATCCTGGGGTGATTATCATAGCAGATGGAAAGAACCTTATTCAAAGGCTAAAACAAGATGGGGTAGCCTGGGGAGTACAAGAAAAAGAATATACAAGAGTATCAGATGAACAAAGTCTTTCTAATTATTTGAGTAACCTTTCAAACACAGATGGAGCTCATATATTTGATAGTGTAAGGGGTGTAGCAACAAGAGCACGTAAGATAAGAGATCCACTAAACCTCTCATATGATTTTGACCCCTATGATGAAAATATGTTATCTAGTATGTTGCCTAAAGATTTTGTAGCAAGTGATGAGAGTGTTCCTCTAACAGAAATAGGAACCAGAGGAGTATTGGCTTTAGAAATACCACAAGCATATCATCAAGCACATGCGTTCCAAATAAAACAAACAGCCTACGGAAAACTAGGCATGGGAAAGGTTGCTCATTTTTCAGAACAAGGGCTAGTTGAAGAGTTCTTTTTCAGACAGAGTGAAAATCATTTACAAAACACCCTAAATCCAAAAGATTCTATACAAGGAGTGTATAGAAGATATGCAAAAGCAGGAAATGAACTTGTAAAAGTTGCAGAAGAAGTAAGAAGTTTAGTTTATAATCCTGCTCTTGCTTCAAAACAATAAGATCTTTTATTCATTATATAAAAAAAGAATGGTGTAAGGAGATAGAACTATGAACGTCTTACAAATGGCAATGGAGAGAAATTTTGCGAATGCTCAAAGAATTAGGCCTCCAAGAAAAAAAAAGATAATGCACAAAACAAATCCTCTAGTAAAAATAAGGCAGTTTCCTACTTTTGGAGATATTAGAAAAAGCATTGAACAAAAAGAAATAGAAGGTTTAACAATTAAAAATTAAATTTATAACAAATTTCAAAAACATTAAAGTTCAAGTTTAACGAAATAAGCCGCATTGACAATTTTAATTCCTTTAAATTCTTTAAAATTAAGTAAATGTGGATCTCCTGTCACAATATAATCGGCCTTGCTGTCAACAGCACATTCTATTATTTTATCATCATCAGGGTCTTCTTTAACAGCATTTATCTTAGAAACTACATTTATAACCTCAGCATATTCTAATATCAAATTAATCTGGCTTTTAATAAAATCGTTCTCTTCTTGAAAATTTCTTCTTAAAACTCTTTCTAGCTCTTGTAATATCTCCAGAGAAACACACACTTTAATCTTATCATCGAATGCTAGTTGAACAATATTATACGGTTTTCCTTTCCAGAAAACAGAAGACACAAAAATATTAGTATCAAGCACAACTCTAAGCAATCTTTATTACTCTTCCTTCATGTATCATCCTTACCACCTCACTCTCATTCTTTATGCCTTTTTTCTTTGCAAACTTTCCACCAATCTCCACCAATCTCTCAAACTCTTCCTTAGGATCTTTTATAGTCACTTTTTTCATTATAACTAGTTCTCCTACTTTGCTGACTGCCATCTGATTTCCTTCTTTTAACTTTAATTCATTCCTAATGCCAGAAGGGATTACCACTTGGCCTTTTGAAGTTATTTTAGTTAGTTCCATATTTAAATCACCTTGTAAGAAAGTATTACATTCCAACTTATAAATATTTCGCTTTACATGGTTAGAATAAACTATTTCTTAGTAACCCTTTGCTCTCTTAAAATTGCCTTAGCAATGATAAAGACAACAACTGCGATAATTAAAAAATTAATGAGTTCTGCTGAAAATTCCCCCCATCCTATTTTGATTGGCCCTAAAGAAAAAGTAGCAGTTCTCCAAGTTCCAGCAGGTAAAAAGGGGGTAATCATCGGCATAATAATATTATTAACTAATGATTTAACTAAAGAAGTAGAAGCAGCCCCTATAATGAAAGCAACAGCCAAACCCACAACCTTGTATTCATTCAAGAAATCTGCAAATTCTTTTAATATTCCAACACTCTTTTCTTTAATGGCTGCTTTAACAACAGCCCTTCTTTGCGCCATGCCTCTTTTTTTAACCACGAAAACAAGATAATACTCTCTTTAATAAGATTTTCGTTATAAAAGTTAAATATAAATACAAAGACACCATTAAAAAAATATGCATGAATTCTTCCATATAAAAATAAATGCTAAAAATAATTATGATTTTGGGTTTAAATTAGGAGAATCACTCTCAGAAAGAATAAAATTAAGAGTAAAAAAGAATAAATTAGTTTACGCTAAAAGGGGTGCAAAAAGCTTCAATAGCCTTGTAAAAAAATCAAAGAAATTCCTGCCAGAATTAAGGAAGGAATTTCCAGAATTAATATTAGAATTAGAAGGAATGAGTGAAGGGGCAGAAATTCCATTTACTGATCTCCTTGTACTAAACTGCGAAGAAGAAATATTGGATTTTTTCATACCTCACTGCACAAGCATCGCAACTTACACAAAAAATAAAGAGATAATAATTGGGCATAATGATGATTGGCTTCCAGAGTACAGAAAAAATGGGATGGTGCTTGTTGAAGGCAGGATAAACAGTAATAAATTCTTGGCTCTTACATATGTAGGGAGTTTGCCTGGAACATCCTGTGGTCTTAACAGCAAAGGAGTGGCATTTACAGTTAATTCTCTAGACTTTAGAAGGTTTAGATACGGCATTCCAAGATGTTTTCTTCTAAGAGAGCTGTTAGAACAGAAAACAATGAAGGATGCAGAGAGGCTGATTATAAATCCTGAAAGAAGTATAGCAGCAAATACGATGATGGTCCAAAAGAATTTTTCTATAGAAGATATAGAATCTTTATGGCGCAACTTTGAAATATTCCACGGTAATAGGTGGTTGATTCACACAAATCATCCTTTAAAGAAAAAAGAACAAAATAAGCTTAACACAGATAAAGAATCAGTAGTTAGGCTGAATAGAGTGCGTCAAATACTTTCAAAAGAGCCAAATGTTACAGTTAAAACTTTAAAAAATATTTTAAGAGATCACAAAGCAGCAATTTGCAGCCACATTAACACGAAGCATCCAAAATATGGAGTGACGATAGGATCAGCAATAATAAATCCTGTTGAAATGTGGATGGAAGTTTGTCCTGGCAACCCTTGTAAAAACAATTATAAAAAGTACTACCTCAAATAATTATATCAGTTAAGCTTTCTTCTCTTTATGTATCTACAAAATTTGTTAGATAAAGTAAATCCAATCTTTTGCATAATTCATCAAAATCAATAAACTTTAAATTCATGACGTTTTAAAAAAGCCATGTTAACGGATATTGCCAAAAAAGAACTTGAAAAACAGCATTACAGAGTTATAGGAGATCATTCAGCAGTTAAAACATGCCATTGGACAAAAAAGATGGTTAAAGGCCAAGGCGGTTGTTATAAACTAAGATTCTACGGCATCATGAGCAATCAGTGTATGCAAATGACAACCTCTATAAGTTGCGCCAATAAATGTTCATTTTGTTGGCGGGACTATAAATCTCCAGTTTCAAAAGAGTGGAAATGGAATATTGATGATCCAGAATTTATTTTAAATGAAAGCTTAAAAGCGCATCACAAACTATTAGTTGGTTTTAAAGATCATAAAACCACAAATATGCCTTCTTATAACTCCTCAAAAAATGTCAAACATGTAGCTTTATCTTTAACAGGAGAACCAATTACATATCCAAGAATTAATGAATTAATCAACTTATTCAACAAGCAGGGAATATCTACTTTTTTAGTTACAAATGCCCAATACCCGGAGCAAATAAGAGATTTAAATCCAGTTACACAATTATACATTAGTGTAGATGCCCCAAGTAAAGAATTACTAAAAGAAGTTGATCATCCTTTATTCAAGGATTACTGGGAAAGATTCAAGAAAAGTTTGTATTATTTATCAGAGAAAAAACAAAGAACATGCATTAGACTAACTTTAATTAAAGGAATTAACATGCTTCAGCCAGAAGAATATGCCTCATTAATAAAAGAAGGAAACCCAGATTTCATAGAAGCAAAAGCCTATATGTTTGTAGGTGCATCAAGAACTAGATTAGAGAAAGAGAACATGCCCACACATGAAGAAGTTTTAAAATTTTCAAGGGAGCTAGAAAAAAATTTGCCAGATTATGAAATAGTTTCAGAACATATACCTTCACAGGTAATAATGTTAGCAAAGAAAAAATTTAAAAAAGATGGAAAATGGCATACATGGATAGACTTCCCAAAATATAGTAAATTAGTAAATTCTAAAAAGGATTTTAGCACAGAAGATTATCTAAAACAAACACCTTTAGCCAATATACTAAAATGAAATCAATAAAACTACCTTCAAATTACGAAATGCCTGTTCTAGGTCTAGGAACTTGGCAATTACAAGGTAAATTGTGCACAGAAGCAGTAAAAACAGCAATTAGATTAGGATACACCCATATAGACACAGCAGATGCTTACAACAATCATGCAGAAGTTGGAAAAGCAATAAAAGAATCCAAAGTAGATAGATCAAAAATATTTCTGACTACAAAAGTGTGGTCAACAGAGCTCCATTATAAAGAGGTGATAAGTAATACAAACAGATTCCTAACAGAATTGCAAACAGATTATATTGATTTATTATTAATACACTGGCCAAATAGGGAAATCCCAATGGAAGAGCCATTCAAAGCATTCAAGGAACTAGTAGAAAATAAAAAAGTTAGAAGCATTGGTGTCAGCAACTTCACAATTTCCCATATCAAAGAAGCTAAAAGTATTTCAAAAGTTTCCATAGCAACAAACCAAGTAGAGTATCATCCCTACTTAAATCAGGAAGAGCTGTTAAAATACTGCATTGAGAACAATATTGTAATAACTGCATACTCTCCTTTAGCTCGTGGTAGAATCCTAAAAGACTCTTTGTTGAATGAGATAGCAAAAAAGCATAAAAAAACAGTATCTCAGGTAGCTCTAAAGTGGTTAATCCAGAAAGGCATGATTGTTATTCCAAAAGCTTCTTCAGAATCACATTTAAAAGAAAACTTTGATATCTTCAGCTTTGAGTTGACAAAAGAGGAAATAAACTCAATAAATTCTATAAATAAAAAAGAAAGAGTTGTTAATCCTGGATTTTCAGAGTTTGAAGATTGAGATAAGACAGAAAACTTTATATATACAATACCTTTTAATAAATTAGCCCTTCCTTCTTTTCCTACAGCAACAATTACTTTTTTATTAATGCCTTTCATTTTCTAAACCCCTAATTCATCCAAACTATCAATAACTAAATCAGCTTCTTTTAATTTTTCTATAAACTCTTGGTCTCCAAGCAATGCTACTGCCTGTTGTGTGTTCTCTAAAATCTGCTACTTCAGTTAATTCTTTATCTATTTCCATATTAGGACTATGTTCAAATAAACCTGAAAGAGAATCTCTATAGTAAGATTTATCTGTTGCTGTATAAGCAAGTCCCCCGACTTCTAGTCTGTCCACAAGATGCATTATAGCAGAAATTAAACATGAATAATTATCAGATTTGTATGTTCTATTAGCACAAAAAGAAAGATGGCCATCAGCTGTGAAGTCTATTGCATTTGAAAGATAAATTTTTGTAAACATTACATGCTCAATTAAAGGTAAAGCACGAAGGTCTCCTCTAAAATAACTTAATCTTCCTAATCTTTTTCTTATCCTCTCTAATCTGTCAACATCAAAATATTCTTTTCTATATAGAAAAGCTCCAACAAGAGGTTCCAATTTCCCTGGATTATAAAAAGCATCAAAATCTCCTTCTTGTATACATTTTGTTTTCATTCTGAGAATTCCAAGCTCTTCAATTAAATAATCAAAAGCAACAACTCTATCTGCAATTTCTATCATAGCAAGAACTTGGTCTCCAGACCCGCTTATTGCAAGAACTCTGTCATCTGATTGAATATCTAATCCTTCCATTACGGCAAAGAGAGATTCATTAGTAACAGAGTAATATTGTTTCATTTTCTAAATCTCATCTAAAGTAAAATATTCTCCTGTTAAGATATAATCTTTACCTACCAAACTCCTATCTTGTCTCGTATCAGAAAAAGTTATCCATCTCCCCTTATTAATGCTAAATCCTCTCTCTCCAAATTCCACTAAAGCATCTTTTAAATCTCCCTCATAATAAAATCTTCCACCATTTCCCATAGGCTTCGCATAATCATAATAAAATCTCCTTACTTTTCCATCATCTTCCCTATAAGGTAAAATATCTACTCTTCTTTCTACAGGTAGAACATTACAAACTAGATTTAACCCTTCACTGGAAATAAAATCAGTAAAGGGGCTTCCATCTAATCTTGTATTAGAAGTTAATCCTCTTAAATTTGTTGTTCCATGAATTAATTCTCCATTTCTTCTTTCTACAATAGTTCTCAGCTCTTCAGCTTTTCTTTTTTTTGTTGCTATTTCATCAGGAGAATAGTCTAATCTTGCTAATTTTCTTGTAAAGTCTTCAACACCTTTTTCCCATTCCTCAGAGCCAACTTCTATGAATCTTACACCTTCAAAATAACCTTGTTTGTCAGATGTAAAAAAATCTATCAAATCGGAATCTTCTCTAACAAATCTTGGGGTTTCATCAATTCGTCCATGTTTTCTGTAAACATTTATCATAACTTCACCACCATATTCTCTTCACTTAAATTTTCTTCTGTCATTTTGTAAACTACTCGGGGCTCAAACTGATTCTAAACCTCATGTATTCTAAATCTTTCATCGTTTTCATATTGTTCTTGATAAGCTTCAAATCTTTCTTTATATTCCGGAGGAACATCAGGAAGATGGTCTAAATCTACAACTACTCTTCTCGTAATTTCATGAGGAAGAATACCCTCGGGATTACATCCTCTTTGCACCAAACCTCCTACTCTAAAAACACATTTATGTAAAAATTCATCTTCCCCAAAAACTCTAACAAGCAATTTCGAATAAGGTCCACCATAATCCGTATCAGTTAAACATCTGGCACCATTATCGGACAAATCTTCGCTTAATATACCTAACCCAGATCTTAGGAGTTTCTGGTTAGTTTCTGATTCAGAAGGTATCAATAATGCATAAACATTAAGCAGTCCAATTTCTTCATTAGACTCTTCGTATAGCAGTCTCATTCTTGCTAATATTTCTGGAAGCATGTATTTATGAAGATCTTTAAGGTCAACTCCCAAATAAATTCCATTATGGGTTAATCCTGTTGGAAAGTAAATTTTTTTGCCCTCACCTCTTTCAACTCTTTTTGAGAGATTTTCTCTTGCAGATTGAAAAATAGCTCTAACTAATCCCGAGTTTTCCTGAATCTCTGCATGTATCCTTGCATATTTTTCATCAAACTGCTCTGTCATTTTCTAAAACCCTAAGAATAACTTAGAGGCTAAACCTCTTTATATTTATCTAAATTTTTAGATTTTTAAGGTTTTTAAGCTTTTTTGGGGTTGTCCCAAAACAGAAAAGTTTAAATATAAAACATGTTTTAATATTAAAATACATTTTAGGAGATATAAAAATGGAAGTTTCAATAACGAAAATATCAAGAAATGGGCAGGTAGTTATCCCATCTGAAATCAGGAAAGATGCTGGAATAAAACCGTCAACAAAATTCATAGTATTTAACGAAGGTGGAAATATAATGCTAAAGCAAATTAAAAAAGAAGCTTTGAAAGAAGATATGTTATTAATTGAAAAGATAAAAAAAAGTGAAGAACAAATAGAAAAAGGAAAATTTGTTGAAGCAGATATTTCTATGAGTAGTGAGAAAATAGATGATTTGTTAATGGATTAAAATGCAGATAATTTTCTCAGAAGAGTTTAGAAAAGAGTTTAAGAAAATTAAAGATAAAACTACAAGAATAAGAATTATTAACCATCTTAAAAAATTAGAAAATCTTCCAGAATCTGGAAAACCATTACAGTATAATCTTAAAGGTCATAGAAGCATAAGAGTCCCTCCTTTTAGAATAATTTACA
>CAYIAV010000033.1:0-8870 GCA_964361505.1 Candidatus Woesearchaeota archaeon
TTGGTGATGTAAATGGCGCTAGAGCTGAGAATTCAAGCACTCAATTAGAATTCCAGCAATTAACTGCTGTACAAATAAGCCCTCTCTCACTTACCTGGCCGAGTATAGGTGTAGCTTCAACAAATACCAGTTCAAACACTGCCTTAAATATAAGTAATACAGGAAACAAGAATATTGCAAATGGGAGCACTACTTTAACTGCAATAGACCTTTCTGGAGAGATAACTAAGATAGAGAGAATATTTGTTGGGAATATAAGTGTAACTCACCTTACGGGAGCTGGGTTATTCCAGTGTGATAACTATAATGCAACTTTATTGTTTAATAATACTGCAAAACCTATAAGGCCTAATGGAACTTTGCCTAGAGGGAATAATACCTTAAATTTAGGAACATTAAATGCTACTATATGCTTACAATCAATTAATGCTTCTATTAGTGCACAGAAATATTCAACTAATGGATCTGGACCAGGACAGGAATGGACAGTTACAATAAGTTAGGTGGAAAAAAATGATAAATAAAAATATGAAAAAAATATTTGTTTTTGCAATTGTGCTGTTAGTTATAGCACCGTTTGTAAATGCATTTGGAGTTAGCAGTCCATATTGGGAGGAAAAACCATTGGCTATGTATCCTGGACAAACTAATGATTTACAATTACAACTGCAGAACATGGTAGGAAGTGAAGAAATGAGGTTCACTGCCTCAGTTGTAGAAGGAGCAGATATTGCCAAGTTAACTGATAAGGAAACTGTGTATAGTGTTCCTCTGGGAAGGAAAGATGTTAAAGTAAATTTAAAAGTTGAAGTTCCTGAAACTGCTCAGCTATATGGAAATTATAATATAAAGGTTCAGTTTAAACAAATAGCTGAAGAGCAAGGAGGAGCTGTTGGTTTATCTGGAAGTGTTATACAAACTATTCCAGTAGTAATAAAATCAGAAGAAGAGCTTGGACCTCAACCTATAGTTGCACCTCAGGAAGAAGATAAGTCTAGATCTTTCTTACCTTTGGTTATCCTTGCATTAATTGTCATCGCTCTTATTGCATTGCTTAGCATACCTTTATTAAGGAAAAAGTAATAAAAAGGTAGATGGAAAAAAAGAGTAAAATCTTTGTAATTTTCTTTCTTATTTTAGTTATTTTACTTTTAGCCTACAATTTTGGTGTGTTTAGGATTATTGGGAAATCTATTTTTGATACAAGGGCTGTGCAGCAAACTGCCAGTGTTTCAATTTTTGTCAATAGTGTTGCAGAAGCTTTAAATCTTCAAGTTCCTGCGTCTGGTAACCTTACTTTTTTAAATGAGGCTTTAAGCAGTAGAATTCCATTAATAACTAATCTTAACTCTAGCTGGATTGTGAATGCGACTGTTTGCACAACAAATGAGTTTCCTTCTTCGTGGGGGGAATCTCAACTTGTGCAAGCTGAAGCAAATAGGACAATTAGATGTTTTGAAGTAAGTATAGTTAATGTTAGTTCAACTACTGGAAACTATCATATTTATTTTAATGTTTCTAATAATGAAATGGGTTCAACTGCTCCAGAAAACATAAGTCTTTTTGTTTATAATGGAACAGGATGGGCAAATTTATCCACGTTTATATTAAATGGAACAACTAGACCTGCAGCATTTTATGGGGTAGCGACGCATTTCTCAAAATTTGTTATTGGCGTAAAACCAGCATCTGGCGGTTCTTCTGGAGGGGAAGCAGGTGGTGGAACTTCTGGAGGGGGCGGAGGAAGCGGAAGTGGTACTGGAGGAAAAGCTGAAAAATTAGAGCCTGCTCAACCTATTAAATTAGACAGAGAGGCTATTAAAATTGAACTTGTACAAGATTCTACTATTTCTGAATTTTTAAAAATTGAAAATGGAGGAACTACCAAATTGAAAGTAACTATAAAGATAGAACCTGCACTTAATTTTGTTTCTGTTGAAGACTCTTCACATGAATACTCTTTAGATATAGACCCATTAGAGAAACGTAATGTCGAATTTACTTTTACAGGAAAAGGTTTAGCAGAAGGTATTTATGTTACTAAAGCAATTATAACTGCTGGTAAAATTACAAAAGTGGTTCCTATTGTCATTGAAGTTGTTGGCAAAGAAAAGGCTTTGTTTGATGTGGATGTAAGTATACCTGAAAAATACTTAAGTGTTAAACCTGGCAGCAGCATAAGTGCCAATGTTTTTTTATATAATCTTGGAGCGATAGGAAAAATAGGAGTAAATATTAAATATAAAATTCTAGATTTAGATGGAAACGTTGTGGAGGAGGAGGAGGAGGAGGAAGTGGTAGAAACACAACTGCAAAAAATGAAGAGCCTTAAATTGCCACTTTTCTTAAAACCCGGAAAATACGTTTTTGCTGTTGAAGCAAAATATTTTGATGGAACAAAAGAGAGAGTATCATTGGCAAGCACTATCTTTGAAGTTTTTGATAAGCCTGCTTTAGAGATACCTGGAACTTTTGGTTTAGGACTTAATCAACCTTTGATATTGTTTATAATTCTAATTTTATCTGCTATATCTATCATACTTTTGATACAATTTAGAGTTTTAGATACATTAAATAAGATAAGAGCTACTAATAAAGCTGAGATACATGATTTATTGAATGAACAAGATGTTAAAGAAAAATCCAATTTGACCAATGTGAAATCCTTGACTATTAATCCAAAGATGAATAAATCTCCTGGGCGCAAAGAAGAGATTATCCCTATGTTTAGTAAACCTTCTAAACGGAAAGAAGAGCTTACTAGTATTATTGAAGAAATAAAAAAGAGGATGAAATAAATGCTTGATAAAAAAATCAAGGTTATTGCTATTGTATCTCCGAAAGGCGGAGCTGGGAAAACTACCACTACTGCTAATTTAGGTGTTGTTTTTTCTATGTATGGCAAAAAAACCTTGGTTCTTGACACTAATGTTACTACTGCATCTCTTGGCTTACATTTTGGCCTGATTAATCCTCCTGTAACTTTTAAAGATGTTCTTGATCAAAACTTTCATCTTTCTAAGGCAATTTATACTTACAATGCAAAACTTCATGTTATTCCTTCTGCTCTCTCTCTTGAAATCAAGTATAAGCCTTTAACTCTTCAAGATAAAATAAGAAAGCTAACAAATCACTATGACATCTTACTTACTGAACTTGTTAAAAAATATGATATTATTCTTTTAGATTCTGCCCCTGGATTTAATGCTGAGTCCATTGCTGCGATGCTTGCCTCTGATGGTATTATTACTGTTACAAATCCTGATTTGCCTTCAGTAATTGCAACTACGAAAAGCGTTGAATATGCAAAATTACTCAAAATACCTGTTTTGGGCATTATATTAAATAGAGTCAAAAATAAGAGTTATGAACTGCATAAAGATGAAATTGAAAAAGCAATAGGCATAAAGATTATTTCAGAGATTCCTGAAGATGAAAACATTTCCAGGGCTCTTGCTAATAAAACTCCTGTTGTTGATTTTAAAAGCTTAAGCAAAGCTTCTACTTCTTATAAAGAGCTTGGCGCTCTTTTACTTAATACACAATATCATAAATCTTTTGCTGAAAGAACAATGAGGTTGATAGGGATATGAAAGCACTTATAATCTTACTAATCTTGACTTTATTTTCTTTAAGTTCCGTTCGCGCAAACGTGATTATAGACTTGGAGATTTCTACGGATTATATTTCTGTCAAGCCTGGAGAAGAAATTTATGCTAATCTGATTGTTTACAGAATTGGAGGAGTTTATGACAGAGAAGATTATCTTCTTAAATTGCATATAATTGATGAAAATGGCAATAAAATTTCTGAAAAATTTAAAGAAATAGCCTTGGAAAAAGAAGTTAATACAGCTATTAGTTTTAATCTCCCTCAAGATATTAAACCTGGAATATACAGGATGGAAGTGGTTTTTGATGGAAAGAAATCTGGTTCAGACTTTGTTGTTACAATGAATGGTGAAAAAAAGGTTAAAGAAATTTTTGATATTCCGATATATTTTACTCTTCTTGTTTTATTCATTTTTATTATTTTTAGCTTTTTTTATTATAGAAAAATTAATAAAGAAATAAAGAATAAACATGCTGTTGACATGGAGGATCTATTAAAATGAATCTGGGAAATTGGGATATTTATTTAGAAATTTTTGTGTTTATACTTACTCTTTTTGCGATATTTTATATTTTTGATTCTTCAAAGAGGGTCAATAATAAAATTTCCCCTGCAATGTTGTTATTATTTTTTGGATATTTATCTTTTATGTTTACAGAACTCTTGAGAATTTTTTCATTTTATGTTTTTATTGAAAATGTTGAAGTGTATAAGCTTGCTCTTAGGTTGGTTACTATGATTTTAGTGGCTATGGGCTTGTTTAAATTTAATATTTGCATAAAGGAAGTTCATGCTAAAAAAAAGAAGAAACCCCATTTTAAGAATTAATATCTATTTCTTTCCTTTTGCATCATGATGCTCATGTCGAGGCTTTTGAGGTGATGAGATTATTTTCTGGCTTCTCATTTTTTCCTGAATTTCTTCAGGAGCAACTTTTTGGTGCTTTATTACATCTTTAGGCTTTGATTCCTCTCTTTTTGCAGCGCTTATTATTAGAGGAAGTTGCTCTATTTTCCTAGCTTATTTTCCATATTTTCCCCTAGATTAGATATACCTATAGTAAACTTCAAAAAACTTACGAAAAGTTTCTTTATAATAATTTAATGCAAACCTTATTAATACTATAAAATTACCCCTATCTGCAACTTCCAAAGAATTCATGTATTTATCCCTTGTAGTTTTTCTTATAATTATTGGGAAATAGCCTTTTCTTATTAAAATATAGTTTAATAAAAACCTTCCAACTCTACCATTCCCATCTGCGAAGGGATGAATTTTTTCAAATTTGGCATGAAACTTAAAAGCTAATTCTAGGGGATAAATTGAGTTTTCATTATTTTTGTACCACTTTATTAGATTAGACATCTCTCTATAGATATATTCTGGTTTTGTCAATTTTGTTCCTGGTTTTCCGATTATAATTGCAGGTATTTTTCTATATCCTTTTCTATCATCAATCTTATCTAGAATCATTGAATGGAGCTTGATAATGAACTCATGGGTTATTTTTTTCCTAGTTTTTTGGAGGAACAGGAATGCTTTATAGGAATTTTGAGCATCATATACTTCTCTTAAGTCCTTCCCATTGCTAATCCTATTTTCAAATACTATCTCGGCAACATTTTTTAGAGTTAGAGAGTTTCCTTCTAAGGCATTACTTTCAAAAACATAATTAGCTATAAACCTCTTATTTAGATCTTCTAAATTTTTACGATGAAGATTTTTTATTATTTCTTTATACCTGAAATTCATCCCTTCTATTTTCTCTATTTCTTCTAAATTTAATGGGTACTCAAATTCTTTAATTTTCTTTTTTAAAATATCAATTTTAATTTTTACTTTGTTTTTTAATATCTCTTTCTCAAATAGTTTTTTAGCTATTTCAATTTTATCTTTATCGAGATTTTTTCTTAATCCTAGATATTGAGATATTTTTTTTACTTTATTTTCAATTCTTACAGATTTCTCTATGTAAGCGTACTCTTTCCCTTTAATAGTTTTTAACGTTAGACTGACCATAGAAAAAGTTAGTTCTACATATATTTAAATATATCGTTTTGTGTAGTGATAACTAATTTTATTCCTTTCAAAACTTATATTCTGTCCCTGAAATATATCTCCTCTTATTATTAAAATAGTATGGCAAAAAAAGGCGTTATTGATATTTCTGATGATTCTTCATTAGAATAAAGTCTATTTCTTTCCTTTTGCATCGTGTTTTTCATGCCTGGGCTTTTGAGGTGAGGTTATTATCTCCTGAGAACGCATTTTTTCCTGAACTTGTTTTGTAGATTCTTTTTCATGCTTTGAGAAATCTTTTGTTTTTGATTCTTCTAACATTTGCATCTTTGTTTCTTTTTTATCTTCATGCATTAGAACTTCTTTTTTCTCTGTTTCTAGCTTGTCTTCTTTTGTTTCAATTTCTGAAGCCTTTTTTATTTCTTTCTCTGTTTCTTTTTGAAATTCAATAGGCGCATTTACCAACTCTACATTAACTATTTCTACTTCTTTATCTTTTATTTTTACTTTATCTTTTATTGCCTTTACTTGGATTTTTGCAGGAGGATTTTTTCTGCCATGCTTCCATAATTCCAAATTTAGATATTTTCCTATTTTTACTTCTTCACACTTCATATGTTTTTGAAGAAACTCGCGAACAGCAGACACACTTTTTTTTGTCTTCCTATAATTAGGTGCTTTCATGAACTCTCTCCTTAAAGGTATAGTGTAAATTCTTTCAAGTGCCATTTTATGCGTCTGTTTTATTTCTTCTCCAGTGCCTTTTTACTGCAGTATGACGACCAGGATGAACCCTTCTGTTTTTGCCGTAAATTTTTGGCACTGTCCAGAAAGGAGCCCATCTAGTCTGCTTTAATTTCTTTGCCAATCTTAATTTTTTTGCTAAACTTTTAAACCTGGCCATTTTTATTTCCTTGTAATTTTTATATCCTTCTTTTCTTGAAAATGTGTTAATATTTCTTTTAATTGTGAATCTGTTAATTTTTCTTTAATTCTGTTTGCTCTTGCCAATTGCAGTATTACAGAGGCAACTTGTATTGCTTTTTCTGGATGCGCTGTCTTTATGATGCCAAATCTTGTTAAAGCATCTTTGTCTAAAAGTTGTTTAGCCAAGCCTTCTATTTGGCTTATCTGGTTTTTAAGAGCTTCTTCTTCATTAAAACCTTGAGCGTATTTTTTTTGAATTTCTTCTAATCTCTTTCTTTTGATTTCATCAATGTTCATTTTGAGAGCTTATCAAGAAAGCTTTTTCCTTTGGGTGTGATAACTCTTCCTTTATGTGCGCCTTTTTCTCCTTTTTGAATCAGCTTGGCTGTTTCTAACTCCTGTAATAATGTCCTTATTATTTTACCACCTGCAGGATATGTTTTTTCAGGTCTAAAACCCCGATTTTTTTTGCTGCTAAACTTCACTCTGAGCTTGTTTGTGCCTACAGGACCTTTCATGTAAACTGTTCTTAATATTGCAGCAGCCCTTTTGTACCACCAATCTTTGTCTACTGGGGGTCTTTCCTTAGCCATCCCTGTTTTAACGAATTTTGCCCATTCAGGCTTTTTTATAACTTTTTTAAGCTCTTCTGAGGCTTTGTCTACAAGCTTATTGGGGTCAGTATCATAGATTGTTGCCATGTTAAATCAAAGAAAGAGCAGTTTTAAAAAGCTTTCTTTCAGCTCTCTATCGCATATACTCCTTTATGTACCCCTTTTAATGCGTCCATTACGAATTCTTTTCTTTTTTGGTTGAAATAACGGAGTATGTCTGTTTGGGTTAAAATGCCTATCAACTCTCCAGTTTCATTTGTTACTGGAAGCTTTTTTATTCCTTTTTCATTCATAATTTTAAAAGCATAATAGACATTATCATTTGGTTTTATTGAGACTATAGGGGAAGTCATTATATCTCGAGCTGTTGCCACTTTTGGCTGTATGTTGTTAGCTACTACCTTGCATGTTAAATCCCTTTCTGTGATAATTCCAACAGGCTTATTTGATCTTACCACAACAACAGAACCTATTTTTTTAGAATACATCACTCTTGCGATGTTTAAAATAATCTCATTTTCTGTAGAAGTTTGAACATCTTTAGTCATGACATCTGCGACTTGATCCATGTTTTTAGAAAAAGTTTTGATTCTTTAAATATGTATCGAAATGTGGCTTTAGAGATTTTTAAATTATATTTTTAAAATCATTTTAACCTTCATTAATATGGATCAATAGGTCTTTTGAAGAGATAGGAACCATTTCAACATTTGGATTTTTGCCTAAATTTTTTGCAATACCCGCAGGAATTCTAAAAATGTAATTGTTTCCATCAAAGCTTAAAGATTTTTTTATCCTATAGCTATCTTCATTCATTAATCTTGAAATTATCAGTGCCTTATCTAATTTTTTTGCTTCTTCAAAATTTAAGTATTCTTTTTTACAGATATCACATCTAAATACATCAATCTTTAGATACATAGAACTGTTAGGAAAATCCATTTCTATCTTCACAATGTTCATTTTCTTTTTGCATTCACTGCAATATGATGATTTTGCCCTAAATGCTTCTTTACTAAACTTGAACTTTGCACCCTCTAGCTTTTCAATATTTAATTCATTTTTCATATACATCACCCTGTTAGTTTTTTGTATGATCTTATTTGTTTTAATGGTGTGGAATATGCAGTTGTTATTACAGCCTCTTTTGTTTTTCTGTCATAAGTAAAAAATATAGTTATATATCTGCCCAAGACTCCTAATGCAATGTACTGATTGCCTCCCACTTTCTTAAATATGGCTTTGTCTTTTGTTAGTACTAGTTCAATTTCCTCTGACAGTATGCTATGCTTTTCATAAATTTTAATAACCGTTTCAGACTCTATTTTTATTGACCTTATGAACAAGCATATTCACCCTACTAAATTCGTACGGTAAACTTGCATATAAGCTTTTCTGCAAGTAATAAAATTATCTAGAGAAGAATATGACATGAAGTGTAATAGAATTGGGAGTGGGGTGATTTGAACACCCGATTGTAGAAGGCTAGTAACCTAAACCTTTCACCACGGTTTCTGCGAACAGAAACCCTTCAGCCGTGTCTGAGATTGGATAAAAATACTTACCCTATGCTCTCCCGGACTGAGCTACACTCCCCTGCATAAAAAAAGCGTTAAAGTAATTATTTAAAGATTTCTAAATCAAATGGGTGCGTTCAAAATCTTTTTTAAGAAGGAGGTTTCCCTCCTTTCGGGTTAG
>CAYIAV010000034.1:0-8705 GCA_964361505.1 Candidatus Woesearchaeota archaeon
GCATTACTCGTAATATTTCTTTAGATAGAACTGGTCCAAGCATTAGCTACGGCACTGGAGCTGATGCAGACAATGCCTTAGTAGGAAGGAGCTGGATATATGTGAATGTATCTGTAACAGAAACAAATGAAGCGAACATAACATTCACTTTATTCAATAGTACGGGAAGCTATAATGTGACAGCATTTACAACAGCAGTAAGAACAATCAACTGGACATCTTTGGCTGATGGTACTTACACACTCAATGCATCTGTGACTGACAGTGCGAATAATAGAAACACAACAGCAACAAGGACAGTTAGAGTTGACAGCACTAGACCAAGTGTAACAATCAACTTGCCTGCAAATACGACTTATAACACACTCCCATTAAGCTTTAATGTGACTTTAAATGAGAATGGCTCTCTTGTTCAGTACAGCTTAAATGGTGGAGTGGCTAATATTAGCATGTCTGTAAATGCAACAGGAACTGGCTACAATGCAAGCAATGCGAGCATTGCTGATGGCTCATACACATTCAGGGTTTACGCAAATGATAGTGCAGGGAATAGGAATGATACTGCAAGCATAGTGTTTAGTGTGGAGAATACTAACATTGCAGCCTGCACAATATTAGATACAGCAGGCACGACTTATACACTTACACAGGCATTAACTACAACAGGTTCTTGTATAAATATCGCAGCTGATAATGTAACTTTAGACGGAGCGGGCAATGCTATTGATGGCGATAAAAGTGGAGCAGATATTGGAATTAATGTAACTGGAAGAATTAATGTCACCATTAAGAATATTAATGTTACTGATTTTGCTTATGGAATTTATTTCTCAGGCACAAACAATTCTTTGATTAGTATTGTAAATGTGAGTAATAATGGTGATGGAGCCATTGTAATAGGTACAGGTATATTATTAGCAGCAAGTTATAATAATACGATTGAGTACAGCGCCATTAAAGATAATAGTGCTGATGGAAGTGGCTTTGGAATTGAACTTAACTCTAATTCTAATAATAATATAATCAGAAATAATTCAGTTATTGGTAATGATGTAGGTATTTCTATTCCTTCTTCTAATAATATCATCTTGAACAATACTTTTAATAATAGCATTTATGGAGCAGGCATTGCTATTTCGGGAAGTAACAATACTTTAACATCAAATATAGCTAATGGCAACAGTAATGACCATGGTATTTCCCTGACAGGTAATAGCAATACCCTTATTAATAATACAGCTAACAGTAATGGTTTAGCAGGTATTACTTTAACATCAAGCCATAATAATTCTTTAGCAAA
Organism: Candidatus Woesearchaeota archaeon; assembly: GCA_964361505.1. Taxonomy (GTDB): domain Archaea; phylum Nanobdellota; class Nanobdellia; order SCGC-AAA011-G17; family GW2011-AR20; genus JACQNJ01. The sequence goes on from CAYIAV010000034.1 coordinate 1,301, forward strand.
TAACACTATGCAGTCAAATGTGCAGAATGGAATTTTAATCAGCAACAGCGCTAATAATACAATTACTGGAGGTTTGGTTAATAATTCTAGAAGAGATTCTATAATCTTAACAGGAACTGCTACTTTAAATAATAATATTACTAATGTAAGTATTTTAGGAACTAATGCATCATGGTATGATATTAAATTCAATACTGCTGCATTGAATGGAACTTATTTAATTGACATGCCACACATTGGCAATTACACGTTCACAGGAACAGGAAGCATTGTTTATGTAAAAGACAGCAGGTTTGGAGAAATAAGGTTCTTGCAGGCAGTGAATGGCTCTGGCAGTAACTTTACTAATGATGTTTTTATAGGTAATAATTCTGCTAGAATATCTGAACTTCAGAGAGGGCTTAATAGAAGCGCTAATATAACTTTACAAGGCTTTAGAAATTATACAGGAAATTATCCATTGATTTTGCAGAAGGTGCTGTTGAATGGAATTGGGTGCGGAGCTGGATGTGCAAACATAACTAACTTTACAGGAAGTTCAGTACAATTTAATGTGAGCACTTCTGGCAATTATTCAGTTGGAAGCCATGTGCGCTCATCCAGCAGTGCTGTTTTAGATAACGGATGGAATTTGATTGGTATCACATTGGAAAATAATGGTTCTGGTAGCGACAGGAATATTACTTTGGCTAACGGACTTAATTTAATTGCCTACTCATCTGGAACTGAAATTGCTCATAATGCTTTGGACTTTACTTATGCTAATGGCTCCAGAACTTCATGGGCTTCTGCGGTTTCTGCTAATAGAGTGCGCAACCAGTTTTCATATTACAACTTATCTGGCACTTTTAAGAAGTATTCGTATGCACCGATTAATGATGCATCACTTCGCCAGCATAGAGGATATTGGGTGATTGTTAATGACTCTGCCGGAGGAAATTTAACTCTTTCCGGAGTTAATGGCTCAGCAACAAATGACTCATATGCTTGGAGGAATTTGATGTTTAGGAATGGGACTGGTTCGGAACTGAACATTACTGATGCGTTTACGAGTGGGTGGATTGGAAGAAATTCTACAGAGAATTTAAATCAATTAATTTGGTATTGGGATACTAGTAGTGGTGATCCGAGTTTGTATGAATATATCGGATTGCCTACAACTTCATCATTGAATGCATGGCAAGGATACTTCATTTGGAGTAGGCAGGATAATATTACATTATTGCGACAGAATTAACATTACCGTGCAGAAATTTTACCTAAAGATAAGTTTAATAAGTTAGAGAATTTACATACTTCATGGAAACTAAGCGTATAACATTAGAAGATGTTTATTATAAATTAATTCTTTTAGAGAAAGCTTTGCGAAAAAATGGGATAGCTTTTGGAGAAGAACCTGAAAATATTGCAATTGATGATGAAGGCGAATTAAGAGATGAAGTAAAAGCTCAATTGGAACTGGCGCGAAAAACTCCTCTTTCTGAATATATTGATCATGAGGAAGTAAAAAAGCGCATCCTTCGTAAAATACCTATTCATATTTAAGCCAGCGATTAAGAAATATTCAATATCTAATGTGTAACTTGTAAATAGAAGCAAAGATTTAAATAGAGTAACTATTTAGTGGTTATAATATGAAGAAAGGAACATTAGCGAAGGTATTGGGAAGTGGATTAATTGGAGCAAGCGCTTTATTTTCTTCAATAAATAAAGTTAATGGGGAGATATTGCGTGTGACAAATAGCGGTAGTGGAACTGGTGCAAGTAGTGTTTTATTGGAACATATTGATGGAGCGCAAGAGGGAGGTCCAGATGGTTTTGATGGATTTTGGGAAAGTATTCCTCCAAATCCAGTACAGCCAGAAATGAAAATCATTAGTAAACCTTACAGTACAGAATTAAACTTTGACAGCAGACCATTAACAAGCGAAAGTATATTTAATGTTGAATTAAAAGTTGTTGACAGAAACAATCCCGGCGCTATTATTAATACAGTAACGAATAGACTGCGATTTAAATTTGATGAGCCAGCTGATTCTGGAAGAGTTTATCTTACAAAATTAAATCGTTATGCAACGAATAATCCAAGCGGGATGGATATTAATTTGATTATAAATATTGTTGATTTGATTAATGTAAGCGGGGGAACTCAGGGATTCTTGAATCTCCCAGGCATCACAAACGTACCACACGACAGCGTTTATGGCACATTAGACGTGTCATGTGCGTTTACGAACAGGCCGATTGTTGTGACTGGAAAGAATATTGCTGTGGGAGTTGATTTGAGCAATAATTTGGTTTCTGGGTTGCAATATAATGTGAATACAAATGGACTTGAAGGAGTATTATCAGGAACAGCTCCTTCTTTGAATTATTTGTCATCTGTTCCTGGGATAAAAGATTTTTCATATGATGTGCTTGATGATAATAGCAATGTTGTTGGGACATTTTATCAGAGTATCAACGTCACAAATGTGAACAGTGCACCACTTGCTACAAATCAAGTCTACTCATTGCGGAAGAATAGCACTCGCGAGTTTACATATTCTGCTGGCGATGATGATGGCGATTCTGTGATGATAAGTGATATAATTGGACCGAGCAGCGGTGTGATCTCCACGAATGCAGAAGTGTATAGTTATGTCCCAAATCTGGGATTTACAGGAAGTGATGAAATTGCTTTTCGGGTAAGTGACGGGGCTTTGTATAGCAACTGGGCAACGAATTTTTTTAATGTGACGAATTCTGCTCCTGTTGCAATAGGAGCTTCTGCTTCAGGGCCAAAGAATTTACCATTGCTGGTTGCATTGCCTGTTTCTGATCCTGATGGCGATAGTTTGGAAGTTTTGCTTTCTTCTGGAGCAAATCATGGCAGTGCAGTTGTGACAAATGGCACAAATATTTTTTATATGCCTAATACTAATTATGTTGGAAGCGATGAAATAATGTATTATGCGCAAGATACTGACGGAGCAAGGTCATCTACTAATAATATTTCTTTACAATTGACTAATAGGTCTCCTGTTGCGCAGGCAGTAGGAGCTAATGCTATTGGTGAGAATTCTGTTGTTATTGGCTTGCAAGCCAATGATCCAGACGGAGACGCGCTTACTTATAATGTTAGCCAGCCTGACTATGGTGCTTTTTCTTTAGATGGGAATAATGTTACATATACTGCGCCAAGGAATTTTTATGGTAATGCTCAAGGTTCTTATGATGTGAGCGATGGAATGACTAATTCTCTTCCTGCAGGAATTTCAGTTTCTGTTGCACCAGTAAGTTGGCAGCCAAGAATTACTGGCTTTTTTCCAAGTGGGATGAATTATATGATGAATGTTGAAGCGCAGCCAGGAAGAGCAATTACACCTGAATTTGTTTCTGCAATTGCTAGCGGGAGCATGTGGGCGAGCGGAAGCGAGGTGATGACAAATTACACACAGCAAGTGCCAATGAGCACAAATCTCTATAATTTGATTTCATTTTCTCTTCCGAAGGGAACAAATAATAGCGGGTTTTACAGGGTGCAGGCGAAGACAGAGTAGATTATATATTCTGATTTAAAACACCTTTATGATATATCTCGCCTCTTGATATTAATGTCCTAAATAATATATTAGAATCTATAACTACTTTCATCTACACTAAACCTTTCTTTTTCAGGGCAGTATGCATTGATAATTTGACTTTTTCTGACAATTCATCCGCATCTCTTTCTGAAAATTGGCTTTTGGATATAATTTCTTCGGCAATGAATAATTTTAATTTAAGTTCCATTTCTTTTAAGACCCTTGCTAATGCCATCTCAAATTCTTTCTTGAATTTTTGTGGAATATCTAATTTAATAACTATTTCTGCCATATTTCAGAAACAGCATGTGAGTTATATAAACATTTCGGACTTTACTATGGATTTGCTCTTGAATTTCTTTTTTGAATTTTGATTTTTATTTTACAATACTATTTTTGACGGTCATTTTAAAATTGCTTTAATTTATTATTTTCATTTATTAATCTAGAATTTAATGATATGGGGAAGGTTTATTAACATGTTTCATTTATTTTTTGAATGGATAAAATAAAAGATTTTGTAAAGCAATTAGAAAAATGTGAAGGCATTATTGCTGTGTACTTATTTGGAAGCTATGCTAGAAATGAGCAAAGAGGGGATTCTGATATTGATATTTGTATAATTACAGAAAATATAAAAGATGCTGAATTATATTTTGATGAAGAAAATATAGACGTGAGTTATTTTTGGAGGCTTCCTATTAGTATAAGGATGAGGGTTTTTAAGGAAGGTATTCCATTGCTAGTCAAAAATAGAGAAATTCTTGACAAGATTAAAATAAGTACCTTTCATGAATATCTAGACTTTAAACCTTTGATAAACAAGTATCTTATGGAGAGATTTTCATGTACGATTTAGAAAAAATAAATTCTATTATTGATGACATAAATAGATTTTTTAGTGATTTAAATAATATCGGATTGAATGAGAAGAACTTAGATGTCCCAGAAAAATTACATGGCAGTTCAATGCTTATTCTGGGCATTATGAATAGGAGTATTGATCTTGCTGGAGAAATTCTTGTTAAGAATGATATTCCTATGCCCTCTTCATATAACAAATGCTTTTCTCCGTTGTCTAAAGAAGGGTTGTTAGACAAAAATATAACTTTAGAAATGGAAAGATTAATAGGAAAGCGAGGATTGTTCGCACATCATTATGTCGAGAAGTCTTAGAAAACCGCACCTTTTAAGGTGCGGTGACTTCTCGAGCATCCAAAAAACGAGTGCATGTCACAAACCATGCCCTTTAGGGCGTGGTAGCACATCGTTTTTTTGATTATGATATGAATAAAAAAGAAGTATTGCAGTTATGCAAGGAAATAGCCGTTGTTAAAAAATTTGTGGAAAGCATCAAGGTGCTCATTAGAAAACAATCTCATAGGTAGATAAGTTTTTATGAGGACTATTTCATATAATTCTTGTTTTTTTTCCAGATTTTTATTTTCATATTTTTGTAATTATTGAGTAATAGCAAAGTTTAAATAATATGGTTTAGCTTTAAAATAAATGGTATCACGAAAGAAATTAATGCGACTTGGAAAGAAATTTACAGCTGGAGGGCTCGTTGCGAGTTTAGGGTATCTTACAGGATGTGGAACGATTTCAGACCAGCAGTTATTAGGCCTAGCTCTTGGAGGTGTAGCTCCTTTTTCACACAATCCTAAAGCTGGAATTGCAGCAGATTTTTTAGGAAGAGCTTTGGTTAGCGCAGATAATGCAGACAGAAGCAGAAGTCAGGTAAATATTCAAGTTTCTGGAAGTAATGCAGAGCAAAATTATCAAGAGCAGTATCAAGAACCTATACCTGCTGAACATAGATTTTCAATTGAAGAGCCAATAAAATTATCAAAGACTTTTCAAAAAAAACATAAAAATCTTAATTATACTCTTTATCATTCAAATGGAAGAGAGGTGGTAGATTCTACAATTCCGGGCCCTACAAATACATTTTCACAGGAATATGAACCCCACAAGCTTGAAGAGGGTACATATGTTGCTTTATGGTCATCCCAAAGAGGAGGATTTTTAGATGAATTAAGATTTGAAGTTTATGACCCTTCAAAAACTAATTCTGCTAATAAATTACATAATTTAGATAATTTAATTAATGAACCAGTGTATTTTATATCTACAGATAGAAATAAAGATTTACAGCTTTATCAGTATATAAAAATAATGCAAGGAGAGAGAACAGTTATTCAAATTGACTGGACTAATTTTCAGCCAAACCACAATTTTATATCCTGTGTTGAATTAATTCCAATACAAGCAAAAAATCTTTCAACTTCTAATTTAAATAATATAATTTTAAGCAAGATGTTTATAAATTCAAATTATCAAACTAACAGAATGCATTATTTAACTAATGAATTTATAAATATCCCTCCTGGAGAATATAAATTAAATTTTCAGCCAGAGTACAAATTGCCATCAGGAGAATTCGTAAGAACAGAGGGATTTGCTCATTTTCTTGAGATTACTAAAAATGAAGATACTAAAAAATAAAAAATTTTTGTTTGGATGACTAGCAGCTATAGCATTGTTCAATGGAGCAGGCCGTGCTACTTTAGAAAGAATTGAGAAAGGTGCAGAAGAACTAATTGACGGCGTTATTGAAACAAGCGATGGAACAACTTTGGGTTATGTCAAGGAACTTGACTTGAGTATCCAAAGTACGAGTGCCCGCCACAAACCACACACTTTAGTGTGTGGTGGCACATCGTGTTTTTGATGTCTAATTAAAATCACTTTTCTTTCCCACCCTTTAGGACGCGCGCTAAAAACCGAAGATATAAACAACACAACAAAGTTTAAATAGTTTGAATTTATTAAAAAATAATGGTAAAAGTTTTAGAAAGAATTGCTGAAAAAAGTGGTTCCGCCGCCATACCTGAAAGGAACAAGTATATAGAAAGCAAAAACTATTCGGATGGAAGTGACTCGAAAGATACAGGTTACTCTACTTTTGCTGAGATGTATCTTGAAAAACCTGTAGAAGTACAAGCAGGATTTTCAGTTACTGTTTGTACATGGCGTGGCGTTCCAACCATAGATGACTGGTAGATTTTTTAGCTCTTTAATAAAATGGAAAGGAAAGTTTTAATTCTTACTCATTTGGATGATTCTCACGCTTCTTCTGTTAGGAGTTATTTAGATAAAAGAGGAATAGAAAATTTTACGGTTGTTACAGAAAATTTATTAACAGATTACAAAATAAATTTTTCTTCTAAAGATTTAATTTATACTATCAGAGATAAAAATAGAATTATAGCCCTAACTCCTTTTTGGAATATCTGGAATAGGAGGATTATGATCCCAGACAGAAACAAAGAGATGCCTAAAGATTTGCAGGATTTAGTTACTGACGAATGTGAGAAAACATGGGATGGTTTATTGATGGCCCATAAAGGCAAAGTGGTAAATCTTCCTCAAAACCATTTTTATGCGAATAGCAAATTGGATCAAATTAAATTTGCATTAGAAAATGGAATGAATACTCCAGATACAATAGTAACAAACAATCCGCTTGACTTAAGAGATTTTTACGATAAACATAATGGAGATATTTGCTTTAAATTACAGAAAGGAGCCGTTATTAGAACCCCTGAAGGAAACAAAGTTGTGTATACTAATAAAGTAACGGAAGAACAAATGAGAAATGCCTCATTAGTCTCGAGTCATCCATCGTTATTTCAAGAATATATAGATAAAGGATTTGAGATTAGAATAGTTGCAACAGACAAAACTGCAACAGGAATTGCAATACATTCTCAAGATTCAGAAATATCTAAAATTGATTATAGAAGATATGATTTAGAAAATGTCAGGTACAATCA
>CAYIAV010000035.1:0-8675 GCA_964361505.1 Candidatus Woesearchaeota archaeon
TTGTAACTAGCAGTCTAAGTCTGCTTTCCCAATTTGATAATGTTGTTGCTTTCATATTACCAATCCAACTCTACAGCCATTTTTTTGTAAGGATCAAAAGGATAATCTGCTCTTCTATCTTTCACTCTTCTTTGGCTTTTTTGAACATCCATTCCAAATCTGTTAACAATATTTGTATAAGTTAATTGCTCAATTTGTTTGTCTGTAAATTCATTTTGTTTTAAAAATTCCTCAAATACAGGCCACCACGCAATTCCTGGAATACCTGACATAAATGGATTTTCAAGTTTTTCTGTTAAAGAATGTGGAGCATGGTCTGTTTCAATCCAGTCAATATCTCCATTTCTTAATTGTTGGAAAGCTCTTTCTCTTGATTCTGGTTGTCTCAATGGAGGATTCATTTTCCATAAGACTCCATTTTCATCATACATTTGACTCCAATCATAAATAAAATGGTGAGGACAAATTCCACAAGATATATCTAATCCTTCTTTTTTTGCCTGAACAACTAAATCAACAGCTGAAGGAGATGAAATATGTGCAACATGTAACTTTCCATTAAATCCAGATTTTCTTGCATATTGTAATTGGTCTCTTACAGATTCCACTTCTGCCTTTTCAGGTCTAGCATGACAATGGGTTATAGGTTGTTGAGGATTCCATGTATTGGGATCTAATTCCGATTCCTTTTCACAGTGTACTGCAAGAACTCCTTGATACCCTTCTCTTGCTAACGTTTCATAAACTCCTCTTTGTTCTTCTTCATTAATAACCCCTAAATTTCCAACAGAATGTCCTGCATAAAGCTTCATTCCTATAACTTGTCTAAATTCTCTGAAAATATCCGAAGCTTGTTTAATTTGTTCTGGATCCGCAGTAAGTCCCATATAAAAACCATAAAAAACATCAGAAACACCAGCTTCTTTTGCAATTCTTAATCTGTCTTCAACCAAATCTCTTGTCATAATTGGCGGGTCTGTATTTGGCATGTCAAAAACAGCATCCAATCCAGAATCTCTAGCAACTTCTAATCCATGCCTTACTGTTTCTTTATGCTTTTGATTAAAGTCTCTAAAGTGAACATGTGAATCTACATACATAAAAATAGATAAAACAATCTTACTTAAAAATGTTTATATTCTGTAGCGTTGTCACAGCACCCTTTAACTTAACAATACACGATTAAATAAATTCCATGAATGCAGGCTAAACTTTCTTGGCTTTACTCAAGTCCATCCGGTTTGATGAAAATAATTATTTTGAATTCTTTCCACTGCATACTGTAAAGAACCATTAATATGCTAAGCAGCATAAAAACAGTATACTTACTGCTATATACTGCTAAGCAGCGAAATATTTATACATTTAGTGCTATATAAACTATCTAACACAAGCTTTAAAAATTGTTATTCTTAATGAAAGTTATGAAAAAAATGCATACAAGGGCTAAGAGAAAGATGTATATGTCTTCACATTTAAGGCATGCCAGGAGACCTAAAACAGATAAACCTAAAGCTTTTAAATCAGAGGAAAAGGCTTTGGAGTGGCTGAAAAGGCATAGCATAACTAATTTTGTATTGAGAAATTTAAGAACTAAAGGAAAGCCTAAGATAAAGATGAGCATTAAATAGGAATTCAACATGGATTCTTGAGGGGTTGAAAATATGCCATATAAAGTTGAAGTTGATAAACATACTTGCATAGGCTGTGCAGCTTGTGAAGCTGCCTGCCCTGAAAACTTTGAAGTTAAGGAGCAGAGTGAAGGGGAGTTTAAAGGGGAGATTAAAGCTACTGAGAGGAACAGGATTGTAAAAGAGATAGGCAAAAATAAGGAAGCAGTAGAAGTCTGCCCTGTGAACTGCATTAAACTAGAAGAGGTTTGATTTCATGAATCGAAAAGAGCGAAGAACTTTAGAAAGAGGAGGTCAAGCTATTCAACATGATGTTAAAATAAATGAAATTAAGCCGCAAAAGAGCTTTAAAAAACCTGCAGCAATAATTGTGATAATGATTCTATTCTTTGGATCTATTTTTTATCTTTATTCAAAAGGCAAGGAACCTGGAGCATATGATGATTTTGTAAATTGTTTAAGTGAAAAAAATGTGAAATTTTATGGGTCTTTTCAATGCTCTCACTGCCAAAATCAAAAGAAGATGTTTGAAAAATCTTCCAAACTTTTAGATTCAACTGGAGTTTATATTGAATGCGGACCTTTAGGCAGTTTTAATACACAATGCACTTCTTTAGGCGTTACTTCTGTACCTTTGTGGAAAATAGGCAATGAGAGCTTGTCTGGCCTTCAACAACTTACAGTTTTAGCTGAAAAGTCCCAATGTCCATTATCACATGAAACAATATCTTAGATATCTTTTTATTGCAAATATTATTCTTTTTATTATTCTTTTAAGTTTTACAATTCATATTTTTAACAAAGGATTTTATTCTCAGAAATTTGAAGAAAATGGAGCTTATGATACTTTTGGAAAAGATAGAACAGACAAAATAAATTCTGAAGTTTTTGGCTATTTCCTTTTAAAAAATGATTTAGAAACTAACTTTTTTAATTCCAGAGAAAAGGATCATTTAAAAGATGTGAAATCTTTGTTTATAACAGGTTATATTTTGTTTTTTATCTCTTTTTTTACTCTAGTTATTTTTCTTTATTTTGATAAACAAAATATGTTTAAACTGCTTTTAGTTTCAGGAATAGCCGGATTATTAATTATTTTTATTATAACTTTTTTATCTTTTATGGACTTTAATTTTTTATTTACTTTGTTTCATAAAGTATTTTTTAAAGATGGAACATGGATTTTTGATTCAGGCATAACCCAGGTGTATACCTATGATTTATTCTATGACGTGTTTTTTAGAATATTGATAACCTCTGTTGTACTGTTTATAGCTCTAATCATAATGTTTTTCATAAAAAATAGGCTTAAATATTAATAATCTTATTTTATTTTATGGAGTTTTATCAACTTTCCAAATCTCAAGTTTTTGAAGAACTTCAGACAAGCGTTAAAGGCTTAACAGAAGAGGAAGCAAAACTTAAGCTTGAAAAATATGGCTTTAACACTCTTAAAGAAGAAGAAGGCATTAAGGTTTTAAAGCTTTTAGCTTCTCAATTAAACAGCATTGTTGTTTATATTTTGTTTGCGGCTTTTCTTATTTCTTTGTTTTTGGGTGAAAGATTAGATGCAATTGTTATAGGCGCGATAATAATTTTGAATACTTTTTTAGGATTTTTTCAGGAATATAAGGCTGAGAAGTCTATAAGAAGCTTAAAAAAATTTTCAGCACCCAAGTCTTTTGTAGTAAGGGATGGCAAAGCTAGTGAAGTTGATACAAACATCCTTGTTCCTGGAGATCTTGTGCTATTAGAAGCGGGGAGCTTTGTTCCTGCAGACTGTTATTTAATAGAGGCTTATGAGCTGAAAACTGATGAGTCTTTGCTGACAGGAGAATCTGTGCCTGTTCAGAAAAAAATTTGTGCTATTTCCGGAACAAGGGATGTTGCTGGAAGAGAAAACATTGTTTTTTCTGGGACTACTATTGCAAATGGAAGAGGGAAAGGAATTGTGACTGCAACAGGCATGGAGACTCAAGTTGGAAAAATAGCCCAAATGATTCAAGTAGAGGAAGAACAAACTCCTTTACAAAAAAAGTTAGATAAATTGGGAGCAAGTTTAGGAATTGCAGTTATTGTTATTGCATTTGTTATCCTTGGAACTGGAATTTTTAGAGGAGAGGATCTTGTTACAATGATTCTTGTTTCTATGAGCATTGCTGTAGCTGCTATACCTGAAGGTTTACCTGCTGTTGTTACAATAAGCTTAGCCTTCGGTGTTCAGAAGATGCTTAAGAAGAATGTTTTGGTCAGAAGATTGAGCTCTGTCGAGACTTTGGGGAGTACTACAGTGATTTGCTCTGATAAGACGGGAACATTAACACAGAATAAGATGACTGTTCTTGAAATTTATGCTAATGAAAATGAGATTGCTGTTAGTGAGGATTTACCCAAAAATACTTCTAAACTTTTAGAGACAATTTACTTAAGCAATGATGTTGGAGAGCATAGAATTGAGAAACTTACTGATCCGACTGATATTGCACTATCTAATCTTGTTTCTAAATATAAAATAGATGCTAAAAAGATTGATGAAGATCCTTTTACATCTGAGAAGAAATATTCTGCTTCTCTTTGCGAGGTCAAGAATAAAAAATATTGGAGTTATAAACTGGCTGTTGAAGTTGCTTTGAAGATGTGCAAATATATACAAATTGAGGACAGAGTGAGATTGATTACTGGTAAAGATAAAACTAAGATTCTTGAGGTTAATGAAAAAATGGCAAATAAGGCTTTAAGAGTATTAGCTTTTGCTTATTCCTTAGATGAAACTAAAAAAGATTTAGTGTTTATTGGCATGACTGGGATGATTGATCCAGCAAGACCAGGTGTTAGGAAATCTATTGAAGATTGCAAAAATGCGGGAATAAAGGTTATTATGGTTACAGGAGATCACAAGATTACTGCCCAGGCTATTGCAAGACAAATTGGTTTAGGAGATAAGGTTATTACTGGTGATGAGTTAGAGGCAATGGATGACGATATTCTTAGGGACAGAGTGAGATTTACTGATATTTTTGCAAGAGTAAATCCTAGCCATAAAGTAAGAATATTGGATGCTTTGAAGGCAAATGGCGAGATTGTTGCTATGACTGGAGATGGAATTAATGATGCCCCTGCATTAAAGAAAGCTGATATAGGGGTTGCTGTTGGAACTGCAACCGATGTTGCTAAGGAGTCTAGTGACATGGTTTTGTTAGACAATGATTTCTCAAGCATTGCTAAAGCTGTTGAGGAAGGAAGAGGAATTTATGACAACATTAAGAAATTTGTTAATTATCTATTAAGCAGCAATATGGGTGAAGTTATGATCTTATTTTTTGCAATCATATTAGCATTTAAAGTGGATGATATAGTGATTATCCCTTTAACCGCTGTTCAAATTTTATGGATAAATTTAGTAACTGATGGATTGCCTGCCTTGGCTTTAGGAGTTGATAATACGGCTAAAGATGTTATGCAGAGAAAACCCAGAGACCCCCATGAAAAGATTATTGACGGCAATATGTGGTTTAACATTTTTATGATTGGAATAGTTATTACTATTGCCTGCCTGACTTTATTTAAATTAAATTTACCTAATGTTATGAAGGCTCAGACTATGGTTTTTACAGCACTTGTTGTTTTTGAATTAGGAAGAGTGTATATGATTAGAAGTCAATATCAACTGCCTTTATTTAGTAATGTGTGGCTTATATGTGCAGTTTTATCAAGCTTTATTTTACAATTAGTTGTAATTTATAGCCCTTTAAGAAATTATTTTGATGCTGTTCCTTTAAATATTATGGATTGGATGTTTATCTTAATTGCTTTGGCAATATTTATTACTGTGGGTTTATTGGGATTTGCTTTGATTAAACGAATTACTTACGAATTTGACTGATTACAGTAAAACTTTTAAAGACTTTACTTAATCTATATTGTATGTCAGAATTAAAAATTAAGGCTTATTTGAAACCTAGCTGTGGATGGAGCAATGGAGTTAGGGCTATTTTAGGAAAATATCATTTGAATTATGAGGATATTGATGTTGTTAATGTGGAAGAAAATTATAATGAAATGGTTAAGAAAAGTAACCAACCTTTATCTCCTTGTGTAGAAGTTAATGGAAAAATGCTTGCAGATGTTAGCGGAGATGAGGTTGAAGAATATCTGCTTAAAAATAATTTAGTTAAATCAATTAATGTTAAATTAGATGTTAAAACTGGAGCAGGTTGCGACCATCATTTGCATGAAGAAACTGTAGATACCCATCAGATTAAAAGAAGATTTTTTTAAAGATAAACTATTTAAACAATTGCTGACTTTTAAGCTTTATGAAAAGATTTATTATTCTCTTTTTACTAATATTTTTAGTGGGATGTAATAAAACTGCTGTTGACAATCCTGATGTTTTTAATAATGAGATTGCAGAAACTTCTAATGAACAAAATTTCTCTACATTTCAAAACAATGTTGATTATAAGCCTTATACTAGAGAGGAATATGAACTGACTTTGAGTGAAGGCAAATTTGTCTTTTTAAATTTTTATGCTAATTGGTGCCCGATATGCAAAAGAGAAAGACCTGATGTTGTTAATGCTTTGGAAGAGATAGACAGAAATGATCTTGTTGCTTTTGAAGTTAATTATAATGATGGTGAAACTGATGATAATGAAAAAATGCTAGCCAAGAAATTAGGCGTAACCTACCAGCATACAAAAATTATTATTGATAAAAATGAAAAAGAAATTTTTAGGACATTAGAAATCTTGAATAAAAAGGACCTTAAAAATAAAATTCTAAATTATTTACCATGAAAAAAGATTCTGAATTGAAAATCAACCAGTTGGACATCTTTCTTAATAGTGTTTTTTTTGTTTTAGGATTCTCTTTAATTTTTTCTTTAGTTGGAGTCTTATTACAAGGGCTATTGGCAAATGTTTCTGTAATTGTTCAAGCTTGGTTAGGCTACATTGGAGGATCTATTATTATTCTGTTTGGGCTTTACTTGCTAAAAATTATTAAAATTCATTTTTTGGAAAGAGATTACAAACTTAAAGTTAAACGAAAATTCAAATATGCTTATCTTACCTCTTTTATTTTTGGGGCTGCTTTTGCTGTTGGATGGACTCCTTGTATTGGAGCTGTTTTAGGGGCAATATTAACTTTAGCTGTTACTAATCCAGGAAATGCTTTTGGCTTACTTTTAGCTTATTCTTTAGGATTAGGAATTCCTTTTTTGATTGTTGGACTGTTTACTGAGAAAGCAGCTGTTTTTATTTCTAAAACTGGAAAATGGCTTACATATGTTAATTATTTTTTTGGAGTTTTATTGATAGCATTAGGAGTTCTTGTTTTTACAAATAAATTGAGCAGGGTTGCAAATTTTCCTTTTCTTACTGAGTTACTTTTGAGATTAGATGCTCAAACAGGAGGATTAGGAGGAACATTGACTTTGCCTATTTCTTTTCTTGCGGGATTAGGATCATTTTTGAGTCCTTGTGTTCTGCCTTTATTGCCTGCATTCTTGTCTTATTTAGCTGCTAGTGCGATTAAAGGTAAAAATTAAAGGAAAGATTTTTAAATAATTGGTCATTAAATCAGTTGGGGGTTTTTAATATGAGTGAAGATAATGAAAGTTTTCAGGTAAAAAAAAGTACTATTTGGAAGATTTTAACAGGAATTTTTGGAGTTTTGTTTGTTGTTTCTTTGTTTACTGGAGGATTTGGTTTAGGCAGTGATGAAGGAACTGGAAGTGCTGTTGTTGTACCTACTGCGCCTTTACCTAGTGCTCCGGGAGAAGTTAATCCAAACATAAGGCAGGATGTAAAGTATGATGATGCTCCTGTGAAAGGAGACAAGGATGCTAAGATCACTATAATTGAATTTAGCGATTTTCAATGTCCATTTTGCGGCAGATTTTATGAACAGGCTTTACCTTCAATACAAAAAGAATATATTGATACTGGAAAGGCTAAATTGGCTTTTAAACATTTGCCTTTAAGCTTCCATGAATATGCAATGCCTGCTGCAGAGGCTTCTGAATGTGCAAATGAGCAAGGCAAATTCTGGGAATATCATGATAAAATCTTTGCAAACCAAGGATTATTGAATAATGATATGCTTAATACTTGGGCTAAAGATGTAGGATTGGATACAGATAAGTTTGACAAATGCATGAAAGAAGGGAAGTATAAGAGCAAGATTCAAAAAGATTTGAGTGATGCAAGTGCTTATGGAGCGTCAGGAACACCAACATTCTTCATTAATGGGAAGATACTTGTTGGAGCTCAGCCTTTTAGTGCTTTCAAACAAGTAATAGATGCGGAATTAGCCGCATAATTTTTTATTTTTTTTAGAGGTGATTCAATGGCAATAAAAATATACACGAGTCCTATGTGTTCATACTGTCATAAAAGCAAAGAGTTACTTAAGGCTAAAAATGTTAAGTATACTGAAATTGATGTAACTAAAAATTCTAAAGCAGTTAAAGAAATTATTGAATTAACAGGGCAAACGGGTGTTCCTGTGATTGTGATTAATAAAGAAGTTATTTTAGGTTTTGACAAATCAGCTATAGAAAAGGCTTTAAAGAAAGCTTCTTAATTTTTATTTATGAGAAAAGAATTTTCTAGTGGTAATATAATCTTAGTATTGTTAATTTTGATAATTGGATTTTTAGGATATCAACAATATCTTTTTTTGAATTTTAGAGAAGCTACTAATGTTAATATGAACGCTTTACAAGATAACTTTAATTCTCAATTGCAGGCTTCTAATACTAATTTGAATAATAAAATAGGTTCTTTAAATGAGGAAACTGCAAAATCAGATGAAAAGATATTAAGAGCTGTTTCCCAATTAGAAAAAGCAAGCTCTACTAAAATAGATGAATTAAGTTTACAATTAAAAGATGTGAAAATTAAGTCTCAAGACTTCTCTGCAATTATAGAAGAGGTTGTGCCTGCTGTTGTTGGTGTTTCTACATCTCAATCTTTAGGTTCTGGCGCTGTTATTACTGAAGATGGGTTTATTATTACTAATTATCATGTTATTGATAAA
>CAYIAV010000036.1:0-8671 GCA_964361505.1 Candidatus Woesearchaeota archaeon
CTTCTAAGAAATAAGTTCCATTCTTTAGGTTTTTACATGAATAATAAGCCTTGTAGAAAGTTCCAATAATTTTTAGAGAAACAATCCCTGCTAAGATTGTATGCAAGGTACTTTCCATACAAATCTCTGGCTTGTTGCCAGAATGTTCTTCCGCGAAGAACAGGAGAAAATCTTCTTTTGACTGCGCTATTATTGGATTCTGAGCATGAAGACCTAAAGCGATAAATGCTTGGAAGCTTCTTTTTCAGTTTCTTTCGATGCACTCCTCTTGTTTTCCATACAGGAACTTTTTGATTTTTTGGGGGCACTATACTTTTGCCCCCTTCATCTTCTATTAACTGATGGAATTCTTCGCTATCAAATTCCTTATCTGCTAAAGTAGTTCTGCCTTTAAAGCAGCCACTGGTTGCTATTTGTGGCAGATATTTCATTCCATGCCTTTCTTTGGATCTAACAAAAACATCTGCAACTAGCTTGTGTTTTTTGGTAACAACCACAGCTGCTTTTCTTGTTTTATCTCGTCGAGAATCTCTTCCAACCCTCTTGCAGTAGCCTATGCTTGGATTAGTGGTTTGGTAGTATGTAGGATCAATTGCTTGAATTCTATCGTTGCATTTTCCACTCAATTGAACCAGCTTTCGAATAAGCTTAGGAGGAAGCCTTGCGAAAGCTTTCTGTAGCGTAGTCCAATGAGGGACATCAGGCAAACCTAAAGCAGAGGTTATAGCAAGCCATGCAGAAAATAGTCTGTAATCTTTTTGTTCAATTTGGAATAAAACAAACAGAACACATATTGAATGGACATTGAATTTCTCATTCTTTGACCTGCTCCAGTGCTCAGGAACACAGCATTTCTTAATGAACTTCTTAGTTTTAGCCACAAGCTTATTATAACTTAACACACCATCAACCATGGGAATCACCTCTCTTTGTTTGGAGAAACAAAAGGTGGGTGAACCCCACTTTTAAATTAACTTTCTACAAGGCTGCTTTTTAATTCTGTTTATTCAAATTATTCAACTTTTCCTGAGAATGAGCCTGTTACTTCTCTGGCACTTCCTCCAAGCTTTTGATAGCCTAAAACAATTGTCCCTTCAAACTTTGAGTCTTTTGAAAAATCGAATATCCATCTTGGATCTTTAAAATCACATGTGGAAGTTACAGGAGATTCAGATGCAGTTTTTAAATCAGATGGAATTGGAACAACACAGGCAATCCCGTTAACAGTTATACTTTTTATTTTATTTTCTATGCTTGACGAATCAATATTAACTGCCTCTAGCTTAATTGTAAAAACATCTGTTGTTGAATCCATTTTTAAGTCCCTACAAGTGTAAGGGTTTGGAATGTCGCAGGTAGTGGGAATTTGAAAATCGAATATTCCTAAGTAGAATAAAGAGCCTACTACAATAAATATAATCATTATAGCCCAGCCATAAGTCATTAAAAATTCCATTGCTGCCTGGGATTTTTTCATAGTCCTACTCCTGCGAACAATGTGCTCATTAATGCTGATGCGGATAAAAATAATAATAATGATACTGCTACAAATATCGGTATGTACTTCATTCCTGCTTTTATGCTGCCTTCTCTTACTACCGAGATAAGCATTGCAGAAATTAATGCAGTTAATCCTAAAGAGATAAATGCAAAGTTCTTGAAGTCTGATGGAGATAAACCCCCTTCGCCAAGATTAGACAAAGATATTCCCCCTGCGAGAGAAGCTCCCCCTGTACTTGCTCCTTTTAAATCTATTTTACTAAGAATGTTGCTCATAATTATATTTATTCTAAAGCTTAAAGCGAATAAGACAGGAGCTGCAAGCAATGAAGCGAATCCTATAAAAATTGAATAAGTGACAACATCAGAACTGATTTCTTTTTTTAGAAGCTGGGTTTCCCTGATATTCCATGCAATACTATTTACTAGATCAGCTACTTCTCCTCCTGCTTCAAGACCTTCAATCAAAAGTATTATGCTTCTTTTTAATAATTCGGAATCATAGCGCTCAGCAAATTCAGCCAATGCAGTGTCTAGATCTTCTCCTGCCATTGTTTTTTTGGCAACCATCTCCATTTCTTCTGAAATTATTTCAAAACGATCTCTGATAGCATACCATAAAGACTGATCAATCGGCATTCCTGCCCCGAGATTTGCAGAAACTAACTGCAAATAATCTGAGAGGACTGCTTCTAATTTTTTTGTTCTTTGATATCTTTTAAAGTTCAAAACAAGAAATGTCAATCCTGCTATGAAAATTAAAGAAACAAAAAATGAGACTACCCATGTGCTTAGCAATATTAAAGGAATTTTTATTGCACTTTGACCTTTTATAGCCCCTGAACCAAAAATCACCAATCCCAGAGCACTTAGGATAAACACCATGATAATTGCCCTTTTAAAAAGAGACTCAAAAGGAAGTTTTATCCCTGATTTTAGCAGAATGTACTTTATTTTTTCTGTTAAAGATTTTGATAAAAATAATTTTTCTATTACATCAATCATATTGAAACACCCGGCCTGCTTTGCTTAATTGAAACAAGGAAAAATATTTGGACTAGAGATGTACCTATTGCAATGCCTAGTAAAGTTCCGAAGCTCACGCTTAAACCTATGAAGGAGCTTAAAAGGCTTAGCATTGTAACACCTAAAGAAGGAACAATTACTGCAATCATTAAGTAGAACATTACTATAGGATTTAATTTTTTACCATATTCTTTCATTTGGATTAATTGCTCACGAGCAATCTGGTTTAAAATTGAGTTAAGGGCTGTGCTTACATCTGCACCTGTTCTTAGAGAATTCATGACCTGCCATAATAACTTTCTGAAATTATCGCTGGGAGTTAATTCCATGACTTCTGTTATAGCTTCATCAATAGGCTTTCCTATTTCAGCCCTGTTGATTATATCCCTGAAGTACTTGCCGATAAATGGATAGCTTTTTGAGACATTATTCATTGCATCAAATAATGGGACTCCTGCACTTAATTCAACTAGCAAAAATCTGCCGGCAAAAACTATCTCTTTGTCAATTTCTCTCACTGCCTGCCTTGCTTTTGCAGTCGGAAGATTCATAAGATACATGAAAGAAACAAAGTATGCAACGGGAAATGCCAGAACCAAGAGGAATACCAATTCCGGCTTTATCTTGTATAAAAATAAAAATCCAATAAAGTCTAATGCAAAAGACAAGTAAAAAGATAATTTTAAATTTTGCTTGACAAATTTCTCCGGAGTTATTTTTATTTCTGCCTGCGCTAAGTGCAGCTTCAAAAGAGGAAAAGATTGGGCTATTTTGTCAGATAACATTTTAGTGTTTGGTAATGAAGCTCATTAAACCCTCTTTGTTGGTGTAATAAGTAGCAACTACTTTCCCGATTTCATTGACTCCTATAACATTATTTTTTACTAACCATTTAAGAACTTCTATTTTATCTTTTAAGTCCAGATTAATTTCGTTTATTTTCATTCCTGTTTGCATCTCTAAATCAGGCATGAATTTTACTGATTCATTTGCAGACAAAATGTTGTCTTTTGCGAAGTCATACTGCATCAAAACATTAGCTTCTGATGTACTTGTTATTTCTGCTAATTGAAAAGTTCTTCTGATTCCTGTTCTTCTGTTCCTGTACATTACAATAATCATGCCTATAGCAGGCAGCAAAGCTTTAGGAACTTCAATTGGAGGATTTGTCAGCCTGTTAACTGTTTCTTCTGCACTGTTTGCGTGAACAGTAGCATATACTGAATGACCTGTGTGCATTGCTTCGAAAAGAGTTTCAGCTTCCTGCTTTCTTCTTATTTCTCCCACTATAATTCGATCAGGCCTCATTCTTAATGAGTTGACTATTAAATCAAGCATTGTAATTCCACCTTTCCCTTCAATGTTAGGAGATTTAGTCACCATAGGAACCCAGTGCATGTATTTTGCAAGCTGAATCTCCCTAGTGTCTTCAACCGAAATAATCCTTTGATTTGGCGGGAAAAATCCGCCTACAGCATTGAGCATACTCGTTTTTCCAGTTGCAGTTCCACCGCTTATAACCGTGGAAAATTCGAATTCAACACCCAGCCATATTAATGATGCTGCTGAAAAACTCAGCACCTTATTTTGCAAAAATTTTGTGATTGTTATAGGATCTGTAGCAAACTTTCTGATAGTAATGGTATTTCCTTTTGATGATATAGGAAATAAAGTTGCATTTACTCTGTCGCCCGTTTCTAAACTTGCATCCAACAAGGGAGTTAAAAGAGTAATGCTTCTTCCTACTTTTCTTCCTATCAGGCTTGAATAATGCTTGATAACATCTTCATCTTTTAATAGAATGTTTGTCTTTAACCATCCATATTTGTGATGATAAACCCATATAGGCTCTTCTGCATTGTTTACAACTATCTCTTCAAGGTTTATATCACTCATGAGAATTTCTATTTTTCCCAGGCCAAAACTTTTATGCATCAAATAAGTAGTAAAGAATTCTAATGTTTCATCTGTAATATCTGGAAAGTATTTCCTGATTAAGCTTACAATTGTTTTTTGAAATTTACCCCTTACATAATCAAGCTTTTTTGGATCTGTTATGTCGCCAATGCCCAGCTTTACCTTTTCAATTATTTCCTCTCTAATCTTGTCTAGTATAACCTCTGTATTTGAACCAATTTGAGAAATACTTACTTTGTATACCAGGATAAACTCGTTTGGACTGCTTTCTATAACTATCTTTACCGGGATAGTGCCTGCGTAAAAGCCGTATGTGTCTATAACAGCCATATTCACCTCTCTTTTTTACAATTATTCTCAAATATTTTCTTTTTCCTTTCCAATATCATCAATTTTTCATTAATCTTAAAAATGTCTATGGATTTTCGATTTTTTAATAATACTAACAGTTCATTTAACCTAAGTTTAAGGTAAAACTTTTGAGCATATAAACGATCTTCCCTGCTAAGATTTTTATTTATAATCATATTTTTTAGGTCTTCTTCATTTTTTAGATTAAGAGCTGAATTAACATTAATCTTGTCTATTGCTGATATCATTACTGAAATTTTTCTTGATATAAGATCTTTTTCTATTTCAACATTAAGGTTTTCTTCTATAACTCTTTTTGTATCTTTTGTTTCTACAAGAAAAGGGGTTGTTAATTCGTACTCTATCTTGATAACATTTTCTTCATCTAAGAAATTAGCCCATTCATTAACTATACTATCTGGTACACCTAAGACTTTAGAAACTTCTTCCAGAGGTATTCTTTTTCTTGCATTTACCAACAAAACTAATGAGTCTACTGCCGTTGTTATATTTATTCCATTTTCTTTACTTATCTCCTCTTTACTCATACTATCATTCTTATAATCTTTTTATTTAAAACTTTGGTTTCAAATTATTTTGCTATTTTCTCGTAGTGAGTAACTTTTATATGTTATTATTGTGTTATTTTTTTATGGTTGACAAGAAATATTTGATTTCTATGGCTGTTATTCTTGCTTTTATTATGTTTTTAGCTATTACCCTGATTCTTTCTCCTTCTGAGAAAATTGAAGTTTCTGACAGTAATTTACCGAAAACTTGCGAAGAAAGATGCAGTGGCGTTGCTTCATGCTTGGAGCAATGTGCTAATGTTAAAAGCAATATTGCTACCTTAAATAGTGATATTTCTGTATGCGATGAGATTCAAGATCCTTTAAAGGCTGAAGAATGCAGGAAAAATGTCGGCTTGAAAAAAGCACTTACTGCAGAAGATTCAAGCCAATGTGCAGATGAAAACTGTAGAAATGCTGTTTTGCTGTCTAAAGCACTTTCAACAAAAGATAAGAACTTATGTGAGCAGATAACAATTGAAGCCATGAAAGCTGATTGTTTGGAATTGACAGGATAAGCTTATAATCCTATTTTCTTAGAAACACCCTTAATATTAGCCCATGCTGTTAGTTTCTCCACTTTTTGGGTAAAATTTCGTCCGAAAAGTTGGAGTTGGCTTGCAATAGTAGAATTATGGGGCTGGGTTTGTTATAATAAAAAAAAGAAAAAAATTCAAAACTAATATGCAAAATTTGTTTAGTTTTTACTTGTTAAAGTTACATTCAAACTTGCTGTTCGCCCTGCATAAATATATCTTGTTGTTGTGTAATTATTGTATCCTAATTTGGCAACTTTGACAGCATGATTTCCTACACTCAAACCAGTTACTGTTTTTGGAGTTGTTCCTTTAAGGGCATTATCCACATATAGATTTGCTGCTGTTGGATTTGAAGCAACATACAAGTTTCCAGTTTGACTTGTAGTATTTCCAGCATACGTTTTTCCAGTAACATTCCCACAGCCACTCAAAACAATCAACGATAACAACATCAAAGAAATAGCACCAAACAATAATATTTTTTTCATTTTTACACCTCATTGGAATTATTTTATTAATATCAACATTTTACACAAGGATGTAGAGAGAGAGATATATGTTTCGATTTTGGGCTTTGTTAAGTTCGTTTCCAGTTACAAAGTTCTGGAAACCTGCGTCCGAAGAGTAATTTTTTGGGCTAAAGTTCGTTAAAATGAGCGAAGCGATACATCCAGAACAACAATCAAAGCGAGAAAACAGTTTATCGTAGTAGTGGGTCTAGAAAACTCAATTACATATTTTGTTGAATTCTTCGGGAGTAAATATTTTGATTCTTCTGAATTCCTTTAATTTTAATAAATGATTATCTTGTGAAACAATATAATTGACATCTCCAGCTACAGCAGTTTCAATGAAAATATCGTCTTTTGGATCGTCTTTAACTATTGCTATTTTTTCTTTGGGCTCTACTATTATGGAATTTCTTATAATTAAATCAACCCATTCTTTCATCATGTCATCAGAAAGCTTGATTTTAAAGTCTTTGAGAACGTTTATTATTTCCGAAACTGTCTCTAAAGAAGTGACTAGACTAAATTTTCCTTCTTTCCAATTGGTTATAACTCTATTAGAACTGCCTTTCCAGAAAATGCCTGAAATAAAGACATTCGTATCCAAAACTGCTCTCATTTCCTAGCTCTCTTTATAGCACTTTCAATATCGCCTTTGGTTATACCCTTCTCTTTTGCAAATTGCTGTGTTTTCTGAATCAGCTTATCAAAGTTTTTGAAGGAAGGCATAGTTACTTTTTTCAATATAACTGTATCGTCCTCTCCTACAACAACAAATTTTTCCCCTTCCTTTAATCCAAGCTGTTCCCTTATGTCTAAAGGTATAACTACCTGCCCTCTTGAACTCATGCTTGTTATTTCCAGTTTTTCCATTTTGTTTACCTCCTTAATAAGAATATCTTATTAGTAAGAGTATCTTATATATAAATGTTGGGATTTTCCCAAAAAAATTTAAATATATGTTGTACTATAATGGACAATATGTCTAGAGATATTTTTGGTAGGAAAATTTCCAAAAAACAAATCAAAAGGGAAGTCATAAATGAGAATAGGAAAAGTGGAAAGGCTGCTGAAGATTCTTATGTTATGAAAGCGAGGCTATCGGGTTATGAAGTTGAAAGAACTGGAAGAGGCCATGATTTTAGAGTTAGAAAAAGAGACCCTTTTACAGGAAAAGTAACATATAATGGAGTGAGGGAGATTAAATCAGGAAATGCTAAGCTTTCCAAACTTCAGCAGAAAACAAAGAAAAGACAATCAAATTATAAAGTAATTAGAGAAAATAGTATGTGGTGATAAAAATGCCGAGCTTTTTAGCAAATTATACTACAAAAACAAAAAGACCAGTAAAATTCAAAACTTCATCTGGAAAGTCCGTAAGATTCAAAGCAAGAAGACCAAGCAATAGAAGAAAAAGAGTAACTTTCTAAATTGAATTATTGTCTGTTAGTCTAAAGCAGTAGGTTTTCTCGCCATTATCCGTTTTAGCCCAAAAAATTATTGAGTTTAATCGCTGTTAAACTCTCCCGTTAGGGATTGAATTTTAGTGCAACGTCCCGAAGGGAAAATTCGGAGTAATTATTGGCGACACATTTTTTATAAAATTGAGAACTTGGGACAAACTAAAGTTTGGTTGCATCAGATAATTTAACTCTTACTTTCTCAGTCATCTTTACAGTGCTCACGTAGGCAAGAACATCAACATCTGGATCATACAATTCTACCATGTCTAAATCTGAGCGTTCAAAAACTCTGGCACCCTTTATTTTTGCTCCAGATACTAGTGATTGTTTGAGTTTTTGATATTCACTTGGATTTAAATAGAAATCAACATCTCCTACATGATGACGATAAGGATCAGGCCTTCTTATGTAAAGGTGCGTGTATTTAGTTTCGGGTACATCCCCTTGTTTTGGGATAACTATAGGGTTATACAAACGAAAATATTTTTGTTCCGGATTATCCGATGCTTCAGTTAATTCTTTGCATATTTGTTTGATGGCAATAAACTCCCCATCATAGTGACAGAATACTCCCATGTTTCCAGCATTCTCAAGATACTTCTCAAAACTTTGCTTACATAATTTGTGAGCTTCAAAGTGGACATGCTTGATTGATTTCAACAATTTTTCTTTAGATTTAATTGGACTAAATCTGTAAAGTTTCATGTTATAAGTGTTAAATTATCATCTATTTAAAATCTTTTGTCCCAAGTTCCTATTCTTAGGTCACCAATAATTATTGAATATAATTCCTGTTA
>CAYIAV010000037.1:0-299 GCA_964361505.1 Candidatus Woesearchaeota archaeon
ATTAGACTAAATTAATTTCTTAACATATTCCACAAATAACTGATTTCTAGTATTTCACCACTTTAAAATAGTATATACAGTATATAGAACATATAGTATAACTTTATTAATCACTTACAATTCTTTACTTGGGGGGTTAGGAGTAATTTATGCTTGTAAAAAGGATTTCGAGTATATTAATAATACTAATAGTAATTCTGTCAGCAGTTTCTCCTATACAAAGCAAGGAGATAGAAGAAAAGGTAGATGCTTCAACAAACACAAATTCTGAAATAATAACTCCTTCTCCAAAAAGCGTA
>CAYIAV010000037.1:309-8601 GCA_964361505.1 Candidatus Woesearchaeota archaeon
CCTGTCAAATGTAAAGAATAAGCTGAAATATATACATCAACAGGTTCTGAAACAAGCCCCTCTGCAAAAACTGTAGCTGCACCAGGAATTCAGCCTATTCAATGGAATAAAATAGACAAAGATGCCAAATCCAGTCTAGGCTCAACAGTCCAAAACTATAACACAGATTTATTTACAGGATCAGCAAGTTATTCATATCCAATAGAAGTTCCTCCAGGGATTAATGGTTTAGAGCCTTCGATTAGTTTGTCTTATAATCACCACAGTGCATTATCTCCGCTAAGTTTGTTAGGGAATGGCTGGGCAATAACATCTAATTACATCTACAGAGACATAAATTATACTGTTTCCAATACTCAAGATGACACATTCAAAATAGTTTTAAATGGAATCTCTTCAGAATTAGTTTATGTTCCTTCTGAAAATAGGTATCACACAAAACATGAAACTTATCTATTCATAGAAAAAAAATCAGGTAGTCCTAATATAAAGAAGGAATATTGGTCAGTAAAAGATAAAGAGGGAACAGTTTACAGATTTGGTTATTCTCAAGATTCAGAACTTGTTTCCAATCAAGAAAATTATGTATCACAATGGCACCTAGATTCTATTAAAGATGCGCATGGTAATGAAATAATTTATACTTACGACAATACTTTGGACCTGGGAATTAGCTATCCTAAAGAAATAAGTTATAGTAATGGAATTAACAGAATAAAATTTGAATATGTTGAAAATCTTAACCAAAGAGAACTGTACTCCAATGGGATCTACATCAAGCAATTAAAACTTCTAAACTCAATAAGAATAGAAAACAGTATGACATTAGTAAGAAAATATGAATTTGGATATTCTCAAAGCGGGGCTCAAAACCTTCTAATAAAAATTCATGAAACAGGAAGCGATGGCACTTCTAAATTGCCACCTGTTACTTTTAATTACAATATCCCAGAACCAGGCTGGGCACAAGATTCTTCATATACAATACCTAATGAAGCTTTTTTTGGAGCAGATTTAGATGAAGGCGTTAGGATGTTTGATGTTAATGGAGATGGTTTAACTGACATAACAAAAATGTTCAATTCTAATGATTTAAGTTATTGGCTTAACACTGGAAAAGGTTGGGGCCAAAAGCAAACTATAATAAATTTTCTCTCAGGAGGTTTTGTTAGTTATGATTATTCAGATGAAGGCGTTCGCTTCATAGACATGAACGGAGATGCTAAAACAGATGTTATAAAATTATTAGCACAATCTTCTTCTCCAACAAGAGAGTTAAAAGTAAACACGGGCAATGGATTTGCATCAAAATCGATAAACCTTCCAGAAGAAATAATTTTTACCTTAAAAGGAATTGGAGAATGCGCTCCGCTCCAATGTGAGTCTGGATGGAATGATTTAGACATAGCATGTGATGATATATCATGCACAAGAACCTGCTCCCAACAAACATTAGTATGCGGAAAATGGGATGAAGTTTTTGAAAGTGAAGGTGATAGTTATAACAATAAAGATAGTGAAAACGATGATTCAACAGATAGTTATCGCGCGGCATCTGGTTCAAAATGCTATGCATACGTTGTTGACACCCCAAACAACATAGAAATGGATATAAACGAAAATGAATGTAAAAGCGGTAAGAGTTATGATGGACAAGGTGTTTTCATATCTGGATTGGAAGGAGAAAATGAGAATTCATGGTTAAAAACAGTGCCGCAAAAAAATGAGAATGAAAAGTGGTATGGAAATCCTAGTGAATATCCAGATGCTGACTTTATTTATAGTTACATAACATCCCATAAATCAGGTGAAAAAAGTTTTGATAAGCAAGACATAGATGATTTTGCCAAGGATGATGAAATAATTTATTGCGCTCCATCTCAAGAAATATGCGCAAATTCTGGCTTGGGTTTGTGTGGTTATGGATGTTACGGGCAAAGCACTAAAGCATTTGTTCAATCAGGGTACTACAGAGATAGAGGAAACTGGTTTGAAACTATCGCAAGAGATAATGAATGTGATGATGAAAACGTCGAAGACCATAAAGCAGATTACACAAGATTGGAAGTTCATGAAGGAAGTCTAATTCCAGGACAAACAATTTATGAGCAAAATCAATGCCTAAAATCTTCATATGTAATAGATGTAGGAATAAGAACAATAGATGTAAATGGCGACGGGAGAACAGACCTTTTGAAAAGTACAGCAGATGATAAAAAAGTCTGGATAAATGATGGAAATAATTTTGTTTTAAATAATTCCTGGGTAATACCAAATAACGCTTTATTCTTGAATGCTAATGATTGGAGAGACAGCGGATTAAGACTAGCAGATGTGAATGGAGATGGTTTAGTTGACTTTGTCAAAGGAAATCCAAGCGATATAAAAACATGGCTTAATACTGGAAAAGGGTGGGTGCAAAAAAATTCCTGGAATGTTCCTGGAAACGCTGTTTTCATTAATGAGCAAGGAGAATCAACAGGTGTTGTAATAGAGGATGTAAACGGTGATGGTTTAAATGACTTAGTTAAATCAAAATTGCTTGAAGAAAAAATAGTATGGATCAATAATGGAAAAGGATGGATTGAAAGCAATGCATGGAGGCTGCCTTTAGATGCAAATCTCGCTAGTGTAAATACTCAGCTTGCAGATATAAACGGAGATGGAATCAGTGATGTGATAAAAGCAGATTCCGCAGACAGAAGAACATGGATAAACAAAGCATCACAGCCTTATCTATTAAAAGAAATAAATAATGAATATGGAGGGAAAATTAATATTGATTATAAGCCCATATCCTCATTTGACAACACAGGAATTGATCAAATAAGTGATATAGCAATTCCAGGCTGGTTAGTGAGTTCTACAACTTTAGACAACGGAATGTCTGGAGAGCATTACATCTCTTCATCTTATACATACCAGTATGCTGATGGATTGTTTGATTCTAAAAGCAGAGAATTTAGCGGATTTAATATAGTTACAGAAATTCTTCCAGATGGGGCAAGAGTTGAACATACTTTCGCGCAGGGTGAGATATTAAAAGGACTAGAGCTCAAAACACTTATCCAAGATAAAAACCTAAAACTGCACAAGAAAATAGAAAATCAGTTTGAAACTCAATTAAAAGATAATTATTATATTATAAAATTAAAATCCCTAAGGGAAACAGAATTTGGCGATAACGAAGCAGATGTTGTTACTCAGACAGATTTAAGTTATGATGAGTTTGGCAACATAATAAACGTTTTGTCTAAAGGCAATACCATGTTATCAGAAGATGATAAATCTTCATCTATAGAATATGTTTATAACAGAAACTTATGGATTGTTAGCACACCAAAACATCTTGTCTCATTTAACAAAGATGGAGAAAAGGTAGCTGAATCTTGGCTGAGCTATGATAATCTCGCTTATGATAGAATTCCTATAAAAGGAGATGTAACAAAAGAAGAGCACTGGCTTGACACAGGAGGGAATACCTTCATGATTTATATGTATGATCAGTATGGTAATCTTGTTTCTGAAGAAGATTCTCTAAGGCATATAACACGTTACACTTATGACCCTACGCATACATTCATCATCAAATCAACCAATGCAAAGAACCAAGAAACAAATTATGAATATGACATTAAAACTGGTAATTTATTATCAGAAACAGATCCAAATAGTTATAGAACAAGATATATTTATGATGTATTTGGCAGGCTTATAAAAGAGGTAAGACCTTATGATTCTGAACAATACCCAACACAATTAACAGAATATGCTTTTGATGGAAACGCTCCAGAAAGGATCATAATAAAACAAAGAGAAACATCAGGACAATTAGATACTTATGATGAAATCTATTATTATGATGGATTTGGAAATCTTGTCCAAATAAAGGAAGAAGCTGAAAATTCAAGATATGGTGTTCATAACCTATTTTATGACCTTCTTGGAAGAGATAAATTGATTGCAAATCCTTACTTAGAAGCAAGAAATAATGAGTATTCCCAGCAATCAAACGAGCTTAAAGGTTATACTTATTCATATGATAACTTAGGACGTATCATAAAAATCACAAATCCAGATAACACAGAAAAAAGATTTGTATATACTTTATTAACAACAACCAATATAGATGAAAATAATCATCAGATAAAATATAGATATGACGCATATGACAATATCATCGATGTTTTCGAATACAACCAAGGAGAGGAATATGAAACCCAATATACTTATGATACTAACAGCAATTTAGTTAAAATTAGAGACAATGAAAGAAATGAAATAAGATATAATTATGATTCTTTAGGCAGAAAAATCCAGCTTAGTGACCCAGATTTAGGAATATGGACTTACAGTTATGATGCTGCAGGAAATTTAGCAAGGCAGACAGATAATAAAGGCAATACAATAAGCTATGTATATGACGAGTTAAACAGACCAGTTAGAAAAACCACACTAGGGGGCGTAACAGCATTTGTGTATGATAGAGAAAAAGCAGGCACATTAAGCTCAGTATCATCTCCAGAAGTTATTACCATATACAGCTATGATGAGAGATTAAGGACAACAAGAGAATCTAGCACCGTTAACGGCCAAATCTTTGCAACAACATACGAATATGATGCAATAGACAGAGTAACAAAGAAAATCCTTCCGAATAGTGAAGCAGTATCTATTGTGTATAATGAACAAGGTTCTGTTGATTCTTTAAGGGGCAGTAAGCCTGTAATAGAAAACATTGATTATAATGAAATAGGCTTGCCATTAAGAAAATTGTATGCAAACAGCTTAGCAACAAATTATGAATATAATCCAATTACATTCAGATTAAAAAAAATAACCACAACAAATGTTCAAGATCTTCGTTATACCCATGATGAGGCTGGAAACATAATCGGAATTGTCGATTTAGAGAATGATAATGTCAGGTCTATAAGATATGATGACTTAGACAGAGTTACTTACGTTGAAAGCAGAGGAGATAATCAAGATTTACATTATAGGATAGAATACATTTATGATAGTATAGGAAACATGATATCCACTTTGTATCAAGGAAAATACCTTATAGAATATGTATATGATAAAATTATTCATGCACCATCAAAACTTAAAATACAAAATCTGCAAAACTCAGAAGGCATTAGAGCAAAAAAAGTAGCAGATGATTCATATGAAATTCTTCCATCTAATGAAACTATAGAACAGAATATTCCAAAAAATACAAATTCTGCAGTTGAATCTCCTATTGTAATAAGACAACAGCCTCCATCAGGACTTGCCATAAGCGAGATAACACTAGAAGGATCATCAAAATCTGCAGCAAATAGAATTCCAATTAAAGAAATCTGCAATGGTATAGATGATGATGAGAATAATGAAATAGATGAAGGAAGTGTATGTCAACCAAAAGGGGATTTCAATAAAGACGAAAAAGTAGATTTCAGTGATTTCTTCATGTTAAGTGATGTTTTCAATTTAAACACAACAAGTAATAATTGGATTTCTACATATGGAATATATGACTTAAATGCAGATGGAAAAATTAATTACGATGATCACCTCATATTCATTGATGAATTTAATAAAAGGAGAATAAATGGCTAGTAAACTTAAAAAAAATAAGTTAATAAGTCTATTTTTTGTATTCCTCCTAATCTTTTCCATAATCCCATTAGCAAATGCTGAAGAAATAAGCCTTGTTTATGATGCCAATGGCAATTTGATTCAAGATGCAAATTTCTATTACGAATACAATTCTTTAAACCAGCTAACACAAATAAGAGACAAAAATGCCCAGGAAAGAATAATAGACATACAAGGAAGAACAATAACTCTATCCTCGGACAAGAGCAGTGTTGAGGTAGGAGGACATGTAGCCACTATTACTGCAAATTCAAGTAGTGTAAACAGATTCAGATGGGGAATTTTAGGAACAAATCCTTCATGTTATATTGCATATGGGCCAAAAGGCAATGCCGGTTCTGGTCCTGTAGTTACTAATCCTGCTTTAATAAGAGGAATAAGAGAAGGAACTTGCACTGTTACTGTAATGGATACAGACAGCATAGATCCTAGAAAAGAAGTAGTAACCTATGTCCTAGATGTAAGAGAATCTGCACCTGCAACAGGAAGAATAATAGCAAAATATACTTATGATTATAATGGTAACAGAATTTTAAAAGAATTATTTGATGCACAAGGAAAATCCAGTTCAATTTATTATCCTGATGAAAGCTTTGTAATGGAAGTGGATGAAAAAACTAAAGCAGTAAATGACATTGTTTATTATTATGATGATTCTGATTTAGTAGCAAAAAAGGAAAATAACAAGATTTCTTATTATCATCCCGATCACTTAGGCAGCACTTCAGTTGTGACTGATGAACAAAGCAATATCATTGAAAATAATCACTATCTGCCTTTCGGTGAAATCCTAGAAGAAAGTAATGAAAGATATCTTTATACTGGCCAGGAATCAGATCCAGAATCCAAGCTTTACTATTATGGAGCCCGTTACTATTCCCCTTACTTAGCTAAGTTCACTCAGCCAGATACAATAATCCAAGATATTTACAATCCTCAAAATCTTAACAGATATTCTTATGTTCTTAATAATCCTTACAAGTATAATGATCCTAGTGGGCATTCTCCTACTTTAATAACTGCTGCTATAGGCGCAGGTGTAGGACTTCTAATAGGAGGATCATTTTCCATAGCAGAGCAGTATTTTACTACAGGAGAAATTGACTGGAAACAAGTAGGAATAAGTGCATCTATTGGGGCTGTATCCGGAGGTGTTGCAGGATTAACCTTGGGTCTCGGAAATGCAGCAATAGGTATGGCTGGATTAACAGGAACCTCTGCTACTGTAGCTGGAGGAACTGTAGCAGCAACATCATCTATAATAGGAGGTCAAGGTACAAGAGCAGGTTATAATGTCGCAGAAGGCAGAGAAATCACAGAAGGCTTAGGAAATCCAAAAGATATGGCTTTAGATGCAGGAATAGGAGCAGTTACTTTTGGAATTGGGAGGAGGAAGCTTAACCAAAATAAAAACACTATCGGATCTGAAAAAATTAAAACTGATGCTCCGTTCACTAGGGAACTTCCAGATGGGAGGATTAGAAATTACGGCAAATTAAGACTGTCTACAAATCTTGGCCCTACAATCGGTGCTAGGCATATTAAAGAAATGGATAATTTTGGGAATACCCTCAAACATTGGGAGGAGAATTACAATAAGTATGGGGAGATTATCCAAATTCACCATAAATATCCTAAAGATTTAGGGCACATGATAATTGATCCTAAAACTGGGAGGGTAGTAAAATGGAAACCATAAAACTTCTAGAAAAATTAAAATCAAAAATTAAGAAATTAAGAAGCGGTAACTTATCTTATGACGATTTCGATAAGTGGTTAATTAAAGAGCTTGTTAATAATAGTAGACCAGAAAATTATAGCGAGGTAGTAAGTGATTTAAATACGGAATTAGAAGGAATAAGAGCTGAATTTTTAGACTCTATTAACTGGAAGAAGACGCCGGAAAACGTGGATAGTTATAAAAACTTAAAGTTTTCAAAAGAATTTTTAGAATTTATATTAGACATTATTGACAGAAGAGTTGAATACTTATTAGAGTCGGATAATAAAGGGAAATATGATTTAAAATTGAAGGATTTAAATTATATCAAGGATAAGCTAAAAGCATATTTGAATAAACCAAATTTTTCTATTTTTTCTCGTTGGGCATCTTATATAAAATCAGATAAAAGATATACAGGAACAAATGTTGAAAATATTTTCGAAGAATTTTCTAAAGAACGTATAAGACTTTTCGAATTATATAAAAATAACAAGATTACATGGAAAGAATTCAGATACTCTAAAGGATTTATTAAAGAGATTTTAGAAAGAATAGACGCAAAAATAAAAGAACTGGAAAAAAATGGAACAAAAAGATAAAGAAGCTTTGATAAGAACTATCCCGGCAGTCGTTTTGATAGTTGGAGTGGGGACTATTACAAGGTATAACTTAATTTATACAATTCCAGCAGGGATCATTGGGGTTTTGATTTCCAATTACTTGATTAAAAAACAAAAACAGGGGGCTTAGATAATGAAAAAAAAGAAGTTTATTATTGATGGGAAAAGATTTTCAGATATAAATGAGTAATGCCAAAGAAGCTCTTGATTTTTTAAGAAAAAATGAAACACCTCGCCCTAAAGGGCATGGTATCAAATAAATAAAAATGTCAAAAAGACCAAGAACCTTGGGACTGAGAAATG
>CAYIAV010000038.1:0-8588 GCA_964361505.1 Candidatus Woesearchaeota archaeon
GAGCTGTTTTTTTAGGCAGTTCAATAATATACTTAGCAGCTTTGCTGGGAATAATCAAGGGGGTAAAAGATCTGACACTCTCTCTTTTATCAACCACAGTATACTCTTTATCCAGCCATAAAATATCAATAGAAAAAAACACAAAAAACATGTGCAAGGTTGTCTCAAATATCCCTTCTTCATCAGAAACAAGAACTAAAGCCTCTCCTTTTTTCAAAGGCTTGGAAAACATTAAGCCTCTCATTTTTGATAGAATATCCTTGTTAATCTTGACCTTGTCTGCTAGAATAACTCCTTTATTTATGAGTTCTATCATTAAAAAGAAAGGCAATATAGTCCTATATAAGTGTTTTGAAACTTTTTTTATAAAAGAAAATTTTAAATAGTGACATAAAGCCAAGTATAACAAATGGAAATAATGAGCATAGGCGGTTACAGTGAAGTTGGAAAAAATATGACCGCAGTAAAAGTCCAAGATGAAATTGTTATTTTTGATATGGGGTTATACCTGCCAAGTATTCTAAAATCCCAGGAAGAGGGAGATCCTCAGAATTTATCAAAAAAAGATTTGATAAAAATAGGAGCCATACCTAATGATGCAGAACTAGAAAAACAAGCATCAAAAGTAAAAGCAATAATTTTTGGCCACGCCCATTTAGACCACATTGGTGCAGCTCCTTACATGGTATTAAACTACAGCTGTCCTATATTAGGAACATCTTACACAATAGGAATTCTAAGGCTTTTATTAAAGGATAAAAAGGTAAATGTTGATAACAGGTTAAAAGTATTAAATATTAACACAATTCATTCCATATCAAAAAACCTCAAGATAGAATTTATCAACATAACTCACTCAACACCGCAAACAGCTATTGTTGTTCTCCACACTCCAGAAGGCAAAGTAGTATACACAAATGATTTCAAGCTCGATAATCACCCTGTTGTAGGAAAAAAACCAAATTATGAAAGAATAAAGGAATTAGGAGATGGAGCAGTAAAAGCATTAATTCTTGATTCTTTAAACTCAACATTGCAAATGAAAACTCCTTCTGAGAAAGTAGCTCGGGAAATGCTTAAAGATGTAGTCTTAGGTGTTAACACAGAAGGCAAAGCAATTGTAGTCACAACATTCTCAAGTCATATCGCAAGATTAAGAAGCATAATAGACTTTGGTAAAACCTTAAACAGGAAAATAATCTTCTTAGGCAGGAGCTTAGACAAATATGTAGGAACAGCAGAAGACGTTGGCTTAATAGAGTTCAAAAAAGAAGTTGAAATTATAGGATTCAGAAGCAATGTTAAAAAGAGATTAAGTGAAATATCAAGGCATAAAGACCGCTATCTAATAGTATGTACAGGCAATCAAGGAGAGCCAGATTCTGTCTTAGCAAGAATGGCTAGAAGAGATTTACCTTGGAAATTCGACCCAGGGGATATTGTTATATTTTCCTGCAGAACAATACCTACAGTAGAAACTATTGCAAACAGGGAAGAATTAGAAAATAATTTGAGAAAAGCAGGAGCCAGGGTTTTCAAGGATATTCACGTTTCAGTTTTACCAGATACACAAGTTGTTGTTAATGATGAAGAATCTATGAAAGTTAAAAATATAGGAGAAATTAAAGAAAACGAAGAATTAAGGGTAGCATCTTTTGACCATGCAGATTTGAAAATTAAATGGTATAACGCTAAACTGGTAAAACACGAATACGCGGGTAAAATATTCAATCTTAAGACAAAATCAGGCAGGAGCGTTAAGATAACAAGTGGACACAGCGTATTTAAGCTCTCTAAAGGGAAAATAGTAGATGTTCCAGGAGACGATTTGAATATTGGAGACTATTTAGTTATTCCAAAAAAATTTTCATGGAGAAAAGAACTGAAAGAAATTGATATCGCGAAGTATTTAGAATTTTCTAAAAGCAAGTATAGCCCACATTACACAGACGATGAATGGATTTATTATGCAAAACGAAAACTGATTCCTAGAAAAATTGTTCTAGACAAAAAATTTGCCAGGTTGTTGGGCTATTATCTTGCTGAGGGATCTGCTCCTAGGCACCTGAGCTTTGTTTTGAGTAAGGATGAAAAAGATTTAATTGAAGAAATAGAATCTTATATCGAAAATATATTTCCGAATTACAGTATTAGTCGTATCGAAAAAGAGAGTTCATATGAGATTCAAGTTGGCCATAACTTATTGAGGAGGTTGTTTAAAAAATGGTTTAATGAAAACGCCAGAACAAAGAAGATACCTGATTTTGTTTTTTCTGCTGGAGAGAAATTTAAACTGAATTTTTTGGGGGCTTATCTAAATGGCGATGGTTGTCCAGATTTAAATGGGAATGGAAGATACTTCAGAATTAGAATGAAAACAGCTTCCAAAAAACTGGCCTCAGATTTATTATACTTAATGTCTCAAACAGGCATATGCGCTAGGTTTGACCATGAAGAAATAGCTGAACCAAGATATGTCGCCGGAAACAAAAATATGACTGGTAAAACGATTTCCTATGTAATAAGGATACAGGGCGAATCTAACATAGGCAAACTAATTCCATATTTATCTAAAAAATATAAAGATAAATTTTCAGAGTACAAGTATACAAAAAAAAGCCTGTATGTTCCGGAATCATTGCCCTTATCTGAACTAGATATTAACGGAATAATAGCAAAGCCAAATACAAGCTTAAGATATTACATAAACTGTCTTAGAAGAGGAAAGTCTCTCAAAGGGAAGCATTTGCATATAAATCCAGAAATTATTAAAAGGGATTCCTATGAAATAAGTGGAGCCACCAATAAGATATTAGAAGGAGATTTATTATTTGATCCCATAGAAAGCATTGAAATTGAAAATTACGCTGGAGAAGTATACGATTTTGAGGTTCCAAATGCACAAAATTTTATTGGTGGATTTGGCGGGATATTCTTGCATAATTCAGGCCACGCATCTTTAGAAGATCATCGCGACATGATTGAAATGTTAAAGCCCAAAAATATAGTTCCAAGTCACGGGGAATATGAAAAAGTTCGCGGTATAACTGAGTTAGGAAAAGAAATAGGTTACAAAGAAGGAGTTAATCTCCACTACATGAAAAATGGAGATATTTTAAAACTGTAGTTAAATTTATATATAAAAAAATAATATCAAAAAAGAGGTGTTTTAATGCTTAACAAAAAATCCCAGGCAGCAATGGAATTTTTAATGACATATGGCTGGGCTATAATGATTGTTCTTATCGGCATTGGAGCTTTATTCTTCTTAGGTGTTTTTAATCCTTCTACACCATCAATTTGTAACATAGCATCTCCTTTTGTATGCCAAGACGTGGCTGTTAGAAGTGGTAACGGAATTATATATCTTAAAATCGCAGCTACAAACATTGATTCAGCAAGTATATCTAATATCCGAATAAATAGTATAACCTGTCCTAATACTAATGCTGCAAGCGCAGTTCTAGGAATATCTGTAAATGGAGTAGATAATACCAACACAGCAGGAGCTGATATATCAACAGTTAGAACAGGACCTGTAACTATAACGTGTAGTTGGCCAGGTTCTTTAGGTTTTTTGGCAGAAGGAATAAAGGTATCAGGATCATATGATATATCTTGGACAAAACAGTTTGGAGTAAGTCATAAAACTGTTGGAACATTCTCGGGAACAGTAGAACCATAATGCTAATTTTTTCCAAAATTCAAAACACTTTCACTTTTTTCTTCTAAAATTTTTCCAGTAGAAGCACAAGCTTTAACATTAATTAAGTTCATAGTGCTAGTCAATAAAGAAATATTCCATATTAATCCATCAGAATTCTGCAATATAATAATCTCTTTCACAACATCTTTATGCTTCTTTCTCAATTTCTCAGAAATTTCATTAAACTCAATTTTTAAATCTTTCAAATCTAATTTGTTAATAGTATTTTTTCCATCGCTAAAAATATCATCTTCAGGAAAGATTTCAATGTTTTCACTAACCTTAAAAGAAGTTATTTTATTCAATTTTTTGCTATAATAATCAAATTGCCAAAATTCTTCTTTTTTGTCAATAATGCTAAAGCAGCTGTATAAAAAATAATTTTTATTTTCTTTTTTCCAATCTTTAAAAACATGGGATTTTTCAAGTTTTTTAAAAAATTCTAGCATCTTCTAAACTTAATGTCCTCAGTTAAAGTTTTCAAGAAATCCTCAGCTTTCAATCCAAACTTAACCTTGCCATCTTTATCTCTAACAGCTAAAGTTTTATTTTCAACTTCTTTATTGCCTATAGTAACAATCAAAGAAGCTTTCCCAATCTCAGCATCTCTAACTTTCTTAGAAATAGATTCAGTTCTGTCATCTAGTTCAGCTCTAATATTATTCTCTCTAAGCAATTTAACAAACTCATTGGCATATTTTAAATTTGAGTCATTTACAGTAACAATTTTAACCTGTACAGGATTCAGCCACAAAGGAAAATTGCCGAAATAATGCTCAATTAAAAATGCCATAAATCTTTCATGAGTGCTTAAAGGAGCTCTGTGTATAACAAACACGTCATTATTCATTTTACCATCTTTATCCTGATAAAACAGCTCAAATCTTCCTTTAGCAGCAAAATCTAATTGAATTGTAGACATAGTCTCTTCTCTCCCAGTAATTGCTTTAAATTGAATATCCACTTTAGGTCCATAAAATGCAGCTTCATTTTCTGCTTCTATAAATTTAACTTTTAATTTTTTCAAAGCTCTTCTCAAAACATCTTCGCAATATTCCCAGTTTTTAGGCTCATTAATGTATTTCTCTTTGTTCTTAGGATTCCATTTAGACAGTCTAAACCAGTAATTTTCTAAATTAAATATTTTGTAATATTCTTGAACTAATTTTATCACACTAGTAAATTCTTCCTCTATCTGCTCTTTGGTGCAGTAAATATGGGCATCATTCATTTCAAGCATTCTTACCCTCAGCAGTCCAGCTAAAGTTCCAGATAGCTCATTTCTGTAGCAGGTTCCATATTCTGCAATTCTTAAAGGCAGGTCCCTATAACTCCTCAAAGAATGTTTAAATATCAAATGATGATGGGGGCAGTTCATTGCTTTTAGATAATATTCTCCATCATCCATTTTCATTGCAGGATACATGCTTTCTTGATAATAAGGCAGATGCCCAGATTTCAAATACAATTCTTTTTTAGCTAAGTGAGGTGTTGTTACCCTAACATAGCCCGCTTTTTCCTCTTTCTCCTTAGCCAGTTTTTCAACCTCTTCTTTAATGATGTTTCCTTTAGGCAGCCAAATGGGCAGTCCTTTACCAACAAGTTCAGAAATCATGAAAATGCCAAGCTCTTTTCCCAATTTGATGTGGTTTCTTTTCTCAGCCTCTTCTAACTGTTTTAAATAATCATCTAATTCTTTTTTAGAAGGAAAAGCAGTTCCATAAATTCTTGTTAGCATTACATTATTTGAATCTCCCTTCCAATAAGCTCCTGCAATTCTCAACAGTTTAAAATGCTTAATCTCAGAAGTTGAATTAACATGGGGCCCAGAACACAAATCCTCAAAAGCATCTCCTGTCTTGTAAAAAGTTATATCCTCTTTAAGATCATTCAATAATTCAATTTTATAAGGCTGATTTTTTAGCCTTTTTTTAGCATCAGCTTTGCTCACTCTTTCTTTTTTAAAAACTAAACCCTTTTTCAAGATAGTCTTCATTTCATCTTCGATCTTGATTAAATCCTCTTCTATTATCTTCAAATTGCCAAAATCATAGTAAAAGCCATTTTCAATAGCAGGTCCAATAGCTAATTGCACTTTAGGATGCAGTTTTCTTACTGCAGCGGCTAAAATATGCGAAGTAGAATGCCTCAATGCTTCAATCGAATCAGCCATAACACAAAAATATTCTAATGTTTATATAAAATTAATGCTTTTTTAAATTACAGTATAAAACACTATTTTGAAGAAAATTGGCAGCAAAATTATTAGAGCTTTTTCAATAGCTAATTGCACTTTAGGATGCAGTTTTCTTACTGCAGCAGCTAAAATGTGCGAAGTAGGCATTTCAAATCCTTTTTGGAGAGAATCTTCAAAGTATTCCACATTAATTTTTAAAAATAAAAAATCTAGCCATTCTTTATACAGCCGCTTACATCGCCCCATGCACATCTAACATCAATCAAACAAGGATTTTTCTCAGTATAATCTGTACATTCTCCGCTAGCTTCAGAAATACTTACGCAAGCGCCATCTTTACAACCTTCAGGACATTGATATACTTCACTGGCTAAGTTATCTCCATCACAATAAAACTCTTCAACATAACACTTGTCTCTATTTACTGCAGAACTGCATTTTTCTACTCTATTTTGAACTAGTCCTTTTTCAGGAAGTATTGGATTAGGAGTATTAATGATACAAGAGTCAGTTCCCTCAAGACCAGAACCAGATACAGCTGTAGATTTGCTTGTATAGCCTTCTCTTCCATCAGAATCACTGCATTTTGTCTTAGCTTCTTGAATATCACCTCCATTACTGCACGCAGAAATAAATAAAAGAGAAACTAAACATACACTTGTCCAATACACCCCTCTCATAAAAATAAAAAAGTTTAATACTATTTAAAACTTAGGTTTATCGAACGTTGTTAAGTTAATTGGTCTTTAGTCAAGGTAGGATAGTCTTTTAAATTTTTAAAATATTGAGTTTTTATGAAATTTCCAGAATTTTTAAAAAGAATAAGAAAAGAATGCAATGAAGCATACAAGGATACGCAAAATAGGTTGGATAATGTTAATACTAATCCTGCGGTAGCCGATTTATTCCCTTATTATGTGCAATATCAGCAATTTTTAGAAAGCAGAAGATTAACAAAAATTACATGGTCGTTAGCTATTGCTACTTGGGTTTTAGCTGTTGCAACAATCGTCTTAGTTTTCTTTACAAGATAACATAATCAAATCTAACCACTTATTTTCACCGAGTCTTAAGTCAGTAACAAGCTCATAAGGACAACAATTTATAGAATAAATGGTTAGATTTGATACATCTTTCAAATGGTAAACATAAATAACAGAATTTATATATTCGATTTGCGATAAGTATTTATATAAAAAAGAGGTGATTATATCATGCCAGACCAAAAAGGAGAAATTGTTTCTAAGGATGGTGTGGATATTGAACTGAGTCCCGGTAGTAAAGTGATTATAGATGAAATTAATGAAGCGATTGTTAAGATAAAAAAGAATAATGAAAAAGCAAGAAAATTATTCTTTCTTTGATTTTTCTTCCAAATTTTTTATTTGTTTTTTTGATTTTTCCAGTAACCCCGATAAACTCTCGTTTTCTTGAACTAACTCCCTAACTAATTCCTTTCTTGGATGAGATATAAACTCTTCTGCTTTGGGTCCAAAATATAACCCCACGATTGTACCGATTATTCCGATAATAACCGCTAAGAATACATCTGTTGATGAAACTTCTTGGGGGACTAGAATGTTATAACTCAGGATTACCAAAAAACTAATTATAACAAAGAATACAATTACTAACTGCCCAAATTTAAAATATCCTCCCGGGTCCTCAGCAATTTTCCTAATAGTTAAGATGATATACTCAAATTTTGTCATAAGAAAGATTAGAATCAATAAACAGATAATTCCTGCAATCAAAAAAGGGGTGGATACCATTAGAAAACAAAAGCCTGTCTCTTTTAAAATCATTTATTTTATGGAAGTTATATGTTTAGGGATATATTTAACCAAGGAAGGAGAGACCAATTAACTTAACAATGTAGGTTTATCCCAACTTTTCACATAAACAGGGCTAGTTTTTATGCAAAACTATTTTCTCCTTAGAACTTGACCAATAAATATATAAATAAATCATCATTAGAAAAGAGTATGAAAAAGGAGATGTACGTCATTTTCTTGTTGGTATTGATATCAATTCCTTCAGCAAGTGCTATTATAGAGTTAGGAGACACAATAAAAGAAGGGAAATATAATTTAGGAGATACAGTAAATATTGACGGTAAATTATTGTCAACAACAGATATCAGTGGGATATTTACTATAGAACTAACGTGTGGTTCTGCTTCTTTTCCATTAATCGCAAAAATAGTCGATTTAAAAGCAAATGAAGAGCAGTTTTTCTCAGAAAAATTATCTTTTTCAAGCAAATTATCCACATCAGGAGATTGTCATTTCACAGTAGGCATTAAAGGGATAGAAGAAAAAACAACCAGCACAATTAACGTAACCAAAGAACTTCAGGGAGACTTTAAGATTGATGCAGATGTAATCCAGTTGGGCCAATCAGTAAAACTAACAGGAAAAGTTCTAAGATTAAACCAGGTAAATGCAGATGGAAGTGCAACAATTTATATTAAGAAAGGCGATGAAACAATCTTTGTTCCATCTATCCCTCTAGAGGTAAGTAGCGGAGAAATAATTTATACATACAAAGCAGAAAATATACCTCAAGGAGATTATAGTATAGATCTTGATGTTTTGGATAAATATGGCAATGAAATGTACTTCAAAAGTATAGCAGAATTTGAAGTAAGTGGAGAAATTCTTATTGATTTAAAGCTTGATAAGA
>CAYIAV010000039.1:0-8374 GCA_964361505.1 Candidatus Woesearchaeota archaeon
AGGTTTTAGAACATGGTACTTCTGAAGGGATAATTACGAGAGAAACTCTTCTTTAAAGGGTTAAAAATTAGTCTCTTTAACAGCTAACTTTATGTCTTTAGATTTTATTGTTTTTCTTCCAGAATGTTCAGAATATTTTTGTGCTTTTTCACCTATTTTTTTGCCGATTTCTTCTAAGGCTTCTGATAATGCTGTTTTAGCAGACTCTGAGACTCTTTTAGCTCCATATTTTTTTAGAAGTTTTTCCATTGCCAGTTGAGAAATAATTAATCTTACCATTTTAACCTTGTTTATTGGAATAAAAGGAAATACACCTTTTTAAGATTATCGAATGAGAATTTGAAAATGTAATAAAAAGCTTTATAAATACCCCTATAAAGAAAATTGTATAGCGAAATGGTGGCTAGGTATCTAGCGACTTTTTCTAAAGGCGATGATCTGATGTCTTTAGATTTGATTTAGTTAAACCATTCGATAAATAACCAGCAAAATGCCAAGAGCACATAAATCAAGAAGTGGAAGTTTACAATATTGGCCTAGAAAGAGGGCTCAAAAAGAGACTGCTCGAGTTAGAAGCTGGCCTAAGGTGGATAAGGCTATGCTGTTAGGATTTCCTGCTTATAAGACAGGAATGACACATGCTCAGGTTCAAGTCAATAATCCTCATTCTCGACTTAAAAATGATTTATTTTCAATTCCTGTGACTATTCTTGAATGCCCTGCAATAAAACCTTTTTCTTTACGATTTTACAAAAAAACGCCTTATGGGTTAAAAACTGTTTCTGAAATTCTTAACAAAAATTTTGATAAAGATTTAGCAAGAAAATTAAGACTGCCTAAAAAACAGATGACTAATGAACTACCAAATGATTACGATGATGTGAGGTTGATTTGCTCTACTCAACCAAAAATAACCTCAATAGGAAAGAAAAAACCTGAAGTTTTAGAGATAGGAATTGGCGGGCCGTTAGAAAGCAAAGCAGAATATGGAAAATCGTGGTTTGATAAGGAAATAAAGATTGGTGATGTTTTCAAGGGAAATCAATTAGTTGATGTTCATGGAGTTACAAAGGGCAAAGGATTTCAAGGAACGATTAAAAGATTTGGATTGTCTTTGAAAGCTAAGAAATCTGAGAAGAAGAAAAGATCTACTGGAAATTTAGGGGCAGTGACTCCAAGCAAGGTGTTGTATACTGTTCCTCAAGCTGGTAAAATGGGGTATCACTTGAGAACTGAGGTTAATAAGCAGATACTGAAAATTGAACCTTATTCTAAAGAAACAATTCCTAAAAATGGATTTAGGCATTATGGCCTTGTTAAAAATACTTATCTAATTTTGAAAGGTTCTGTATTTGGCCCAAGAAAAAGGCTACTTACTCTAACTCAGCCAATGAGAAACAAAAAAGTTTATGCTTATGAAATCAAGAGGATTGTATTATGAATATTTATAATATAAAAGCAGAAAAAGTAGGAAGTGTGAATGCTCCTGTTCAATTTAGCGAGGAATATCATCCTGATGTAATCAAGAGGGCGGTATTAGCTATTCAATCCCATAAAAGACAAAGGTATGGCGCTGATCCTTTAGCGGGAAAGAAAACTAGCGTGAAAATTTCAAAGAGAAGAAGAAACTATAGGACATCTTATGGGCATGGGATTAGCAGAGTTCCGAGAAAGGTTATGTGGAGAAGAGGAAGACAATTTGGATGGGAAGGCGCTTATGCTCCAGGAACTAAAGGAGGCAGAAAAGCTCATCCTCCCAAATCTGAAAAAATATGGGACTTGAAAATTAATATTAAAGAAAGAAGAAAGGCTATAAGATCTGCTTTGGCAGCTACATTTGATAAAATTCTTGTTGAAGCAAGAAGTCATGTTTTACCAAAACTTTTTCCTTTAGTTTTAGACAATGGAATTGAAATGCTTAATAAAACAAAAGATGTTGAGAATGCATTAGAAAGCCTTGGGCTTAAAGATGAATTAGCGAGAGTGCATGAAAAAAGAATTAGAGCTGGCAAAGGAAAAATGAGAGGAAGAAAAACTATGAGCAGGAAGGGGCCTTTGTTAGTTGTAGCGGGAACTTGTCCTTTGTTAAAAGCAGCTAAGAATATTGAGGGAATTGATGTTGTTGTTGTTGATAAGCTAAATGCTGAGGTATTGGCTCCTGGAGCTTTTGCAGGAAGATTGACTCTTTATACCCACAAAGCACTTGAAAGATTAGAGAAGGAGAAACTGTTTATGTAATATGGATCCATTCAAAGTTATAAAATATCCTGTATCGACTGAAAAAGCAGTGAGGTTAATGGAGTCTGATAATAAGCTAACTTTCATTGTTAATTTGAAAGCTACAAAAAGAGACATTAAAGATGCACTGAAAAAAGGGTTTAATATTGACATAATTGTTGCTAGAACGTTCATAACACCAGAAGGGAAGAAAAAAGCTTATGTTACTTTACCAAAAGATAAGCCTGCAATTGATGTTGCAACACAATTGGGGATAATGTAAAATGGG
Source organism: Candidatus Woesearchaeota archaeon (assembly GCA_964361505.1). Classification (GTDB taxonomy): domain Archaea; phylum Nanobdellota; class Nanobdellia; order SCGC-AAA011-G17; family GW2011-AR20; genus JACQNJ01. The sequence goes on from CAYIAV010000039.1 coordinate 2,507, forward strand.
AAAAAATTTAATTCAACAAAGGAGAGGAAGAGGAACACCTAGATACAAAGCTCCTAGCCACAGATATCGATTTGAAATGATTTATCCTAATTATAGTGAGGAGATTTTAACTGGTGAAATCGTGGATATTGTACATGATCAGGCAAGATCTTCTCCTGTCGCTATAGTGAAACTAAATAATAATGAATTGTTTTGCATTCCTGCTCCTGAAAATGTTAGGGTTGGAGAAGTTGTTACTTGTGGAGGAGAAGCTCCTGTTAAGTCTGGGAGCATTATGACTTTAGCAAGCATACCTGAAGGAACTTCTGTTTATAATATTGAAAAGCTGCCTAAATGTAATGTTACTGGTTTTTGCAGAACTGCTGGATCTTCAGCAAAGATTATTAGCAGAACTAAAGAATATGTATTAGTACAGCTACCAAGTAAAAAGCAGAAAAAGTTTAGTCCTTTATGCAGAGCAGTTATTGGAGTTATAGCTGGGTCTGGAAGACTAGATAAACCAATAGTAAAAGCTGGAAAGCATCATCATATGATGAAAGCTAAAAATAAATTGTATCCTATTGTTTCAGGTGTAGCTATGAATGCAGTTGACCATCCATTTGGTTCAGGAAGGGGAAGACATATGGGTAAGCCTGCGACGCCTCCAAGAAATGCTCCTCCTGGAAGAAAAGTAGGATTAATAAGAGCTAGGAGAACGGGGATGAAGAGATAATGGCAAAAGAATACAAATATAGGGGGAAAACTCTTGAAGAGCTAAAGAAAATGGAGTTTAAGGAATTTATTCAATTATTACCTTCAAGAAAAGCCAGATCATTGAAAAGAGGAATTCCTGAAGATCAGAAAGCTTTAATGAAAAAAATAGAAAAAGCTATACAAGGAAATTATAAAAAAACTATCAAGACTCAAAATAGGGATGTTATTGTAATTCCGAAAATGGTTGGCTTAATGATTCACGTTCATGCAGGAAATAGATATGCTCCTGTTATGATAGAACCTGAGATGATTGGGATGTATCTTGGAGAGTTAGTCTTAACAAGAAATAGGGTTAAACACTCAGCACCTGGTGTTGGAGCTACAAGATCTAGTTCAGCAATTTCAGTAAGGTAAAATGGAAATCAAAAACAATACTGCGATGGTAAGGGGAATGAATCTTTCTATCTCTAGGAAGAAATCAGTTGAAGTTTGTAATCTTTTGAGAAATAAGACTACTAAAACTGCCAAGATTATTTTGAAGAGAGTGATGAAGCTAGACCAAGCAGTTCCTTATAGAAGGTATAATCAAGATACGGCTCACAGAGTTGGGATTGGACCTGGAAAGTACCCCGTGAAAACATCACAAGAATTTTTGAGGCTCATTGAAAGTGCTGAGGCAAATGCGCAATATAAGGGGTTATCTTCAAACTTAGTTATTGACCATATATCTGCTCATAAAGCTCCTTTGCAATTACATTATGGGAGAAAAAGAAGACAAAAGCAAAAATGCGCACATATAAGGCTGATTGTAAGAGAAGTTATAAAAAATGATAGAAAAACAGATACTAGGAAAAAAAATTAAGGAATATTTGCTTCAAGAACATATTGCAAAAGAACTACCTAGTGGAAGCTATAGCAGATTAGAATTGAAAAAAACACCTTTAGGGGAAAAAATAATAATTTATACATCAAGACCTGGTCTAGTTGTGGGAGCAAAAGGTGTTAATATTAATAGATTAAACAGGGCTTTAAAATCAGATTTTAATATGGAAAACCCTGAAGTTGAAATTGCTGAAATTGACAGCCCTAATCTTGATCCTGCTTCTGTTGCAGAGAGAATTGTTTCATCTTTTGAAAGATTTGGACCAAAGAGATTCAAGTCTGTAGGATACAGGACATTACAGAGTATTATTGATGCTGGCGCTCTTGGGGCTGAAATTGTAATTTCAGGTAGGGGTATTCCAAGCAGCAGAGCTAAAACATGGAGATTTATTGCAGGACATTTAAAGAAATCAGGCAATGTTTCTGAAAATCTTGTTAAAAGAGGCGTATCTGTTGCTCATTTAAAATCGGGATCAGTTGGCGTGAAAGTTAGCATTTTGACACCCGATGTTAAATTACCTGATGATGTGAGATTCATTGATAAAGTGATAGAAATAAAAGAAGAATCTAAAGAAGAGCCTTTACAAAAAGAGATTAAGGTTAAAAGGGGAAGAAAAAAGAAAGAAGAAGTAGTTGAGGATAAACATGAAGAAGTACCAAGCGAAACAGATGGACAGTGAACAATTGAGCAAAAAGCTCTATGATATGAGAAGAGAACTATTAAGACTAGAATCTCAGAGAGCTGTTGGAGCTACTCTTGAAAGCCCCGGAATTATTAGGTTGTTAAAAAAAGACATAGCGAGAATGATTACTTATAAACAATTAAAACTGAAAGGAGGTCAGACTAAAAAGATATGAATATATGTCCTAAGTGCGGCCTTTCAAAGGAACTGTGTGTTTGCGAGTCAATAGCAAAAGAAGACCAACACATAAACATTAAGACCGTCAAAAGAAGATTTGGCAAGTTAACAACTGTCATTGAAGGATTAGATCAAAAAGACATCAATCTTAAAGATCTTGCCAAGACTTTAAAAGCAAAACTTGCATGCGGCGGAACTATCAAAAATGGTAAAATTGAATTGCAAGGAGAACATACAGCAAAAGTTAAAGAGGAACTTGCGAAACTTGGTTTTACGCATGTTCGATAAGAAATGATAAAAAACACCTTGATTGGCATGAGAATAGAAATAGTAGATGCTCAAAACAAAAATCTGCTTGGTTTATCAGGCAAGATTATTGATGAGACAAAGAACATATTGGTGCTTGAAACTCAAAAGGGAATAAAAAAATTGATTAAGTCTCAAATAACATTGAAAATTGGCACTAATATTATCAAAGGAAATCATATCATTAGGAGACCTGAAGATATAAGATGAAAACAATAGGAATTGATGTTAAAGTACCAAAGGATAGTTGTGAGGATAAACAATGTCCTTTTCACGGCATTCAAAGAGTTAGAGGAAGATTGATGCAAGCTGAAATCATTAAGAAAAATGTTTCAAAAACAGCAACAGTTTCATTTCATCACTTTCATTATATCTCAAAATATGAAAGATATGAAAAGAAGCAGAGTAAACTAAGGGTACATAATCCCCCTTGTATTGATGCTGATGTAGGGAATATTGTAATGATTGGAGAAACAAAACCTATTTCAAAGACTAAACATTTTGTGATATTAGAGGTTATAAAAAAATGAAATCGCTTACTGCTAGAATAACCAGAGGATTGAATCTTGAAGCTAAGGTTCCTGTATGTGACAATTCAGGAGCTAAGATAATTAAGATATTCTCTGTGAAAGGATTGAAAACAAGAAAGGGAAAAGTTCCTGCAGCTGGAATTGGGGACATGGTAAATGCAAGCATTATAAAAGGGAAGCCTGGTATGAAGAGTCAAGTTGTTCAAGCAATAATTGTAAGACAAAGGAGAGAGTATAGAAGATTGAATGGAGAAAGGATTAAATTTGAAGATAATGCTGCAGTTGTTTTAAAGGATGACAAAGGAAATCCTAAAGGAACCATAATAAAAGGGGCTATTGCAAAGGAGGTAACGGAGCGATGGCCGGGTATTGCCAAGATTGCTTCTATTGTTGTTTAAAAAATGAAAAAGTTGTTTTCTACCCACTGGAAATCAAGCAAGCGGCCTAGAAAGAAAAGAAAGTATCAGTATAATGCTCCTCTGCATATTAAGCATAAATTTTTAGCAGCGCATTTATCAAAAGAATTGATAAAAAAATATGGAAAAAGAAGCATCCCTGTTAGAAAGGAAGATACTGTAAAAGTATTAAGAGGGCAGTTTAAAGGCAAGAGTGGAAAGATTGAAAAAGTCTTCGTTAAGAAAACAAGAGTGTGGATTGAAGGAATGAACAAGACCAAAAGAGACGGTTCAAAATCGTTTTATCCTATACATCCTTCAAACTTGTTAATAACAGAATTAAATTTATCAGATGAAAGGAGAAAAAAAGCATTAGCTAGAAAAAATGGCACACCTATCAAGAAACAGAGCGCCAAAAAATTGGCCGATCAAGAGAAAGGAAACTAAGTGGACTACTAAACCAAGTCCAGGTGCACATCCTATAAATAGATGCATCACTTCTACTTTGATGATTAAGGAAATGTTACATTGTGCGTCTACAACTAGAGAAGCCAAGCATATTGCTAATAGCAAATTAATTTTTATTAATAAGAAACCTGTTCTGGATTTACACTTAGGAATTGGATTTATGGATATTGTTGAAATTCCAGAAATGAAAGAAGCTTATAGGATGATTTTGAATGAAGAAGGAAAATTTGAATTAATACAATTGAAGAAAGAATTGGAGAATTTGAAACCTTCTAAGATAATAAACAAGAAAGTGCTGAAGGGCAAAAAAGTACAGCTTAATCTTATTGACAGCAGAAATATTCTTGTTGATAAAGATGAATATAAGACTGGAGATACCATTGTTGTTGATCTTAACAAAAATTCTATTCATGCTCATTTAAAGCTTGAAAAAGGCTGTGAGGTTTTCCTTCTTGGTGGGAAACATATGGGAACTCACGGCAAAGTAACTGAAATTATCCAAGAAAAGAATTTGAACGAAGACAGGGTTTTGATTAAAACTCAAGATTCACAGTTTGAAACTTTAAAGAAATATGTATTCGTTATTGAAAATAAGTTCTTAGAAAAATGAACCCTATGCAAGAGATACAAATAGAGAAGATTACACTAAATATTGGAGTAGGTGGAACTGGAGACAAGCTAGAGAAAGCTGTTAGACTTCTTCACACTATCACCAATGCTAAACCTGTAAAAACAAGGACTATGAAGAGAATTCCTACATGGGGAGCAAGACCTAAATTAGAAATTGCAACTAAGGTAACTTTGAGAGGAGAAATAGCTGAAAATGTATTGAAGAGGTTACTGACTGCTGCAAATAACACATTGCCAGAGTCGAAGTTTGATAAATTTGGTAATTTTTCATTTGGAATACCTGAATATATTGATATTCCTGGCGTGGAATATAATGCTGAAATAGGAATTATTGGTTTAGAGGTTGCAGTTACTTTAAAAAGGCCAGGTTTTAGAATAAAGAATAGAAGAATTGCAAGTGTTAAAGTGCCATTGCGGCATAGAGTTTCGAGAGAAGATGCAATGATCTTTATCAAGAACATGTTTCATGTAACAATTGTGCCTAAGGAGGGCAAAGATAAAAATGACATATAGCAGCCACACAAAAGTGTTTAAGCAGCTTGAAGTAAAGCCTGTAAAACTGCAAAAGTTCATTAAGCATAATGCTCCTAAAAAAAGAGCTTTTGGAAGGAATGTTAAAAGATGCGGCATTTGTGATAGATCAGGCGCACATATTCAAAAATATGGCATTAATCTTTGCAGACAATGTTTTAGAGAAAATGCAAAAAAAATAGGGTTTAGGAAGTACAATTAAGATGTCAATGAATGATCCATTAGCAAGTGTTTTGTCCAAGATTCAAAATTGTGACAAGATAGGAAAAAAGGAATGCATAGTCAAACCTGTGTCAAAGACTGTCAAGGCAGTTTTAACTATCATGCAGGACAATGGTTATTTGGGAGAATCTAAGATTATTGAAGATGGGAAATCAAATATTTTTCATGTTAGTCTTTTGGGAAGAATCAATAAATGTGGGGTTATTAAGCCTAGATTTTCGTTTAAGAAAGGCAATATAGAAAAATATGAAAAAAGGTATTTGCCTGCAAAAGATTTTGGAATAATAATTGTTTCCACTCCTAAAGGAATTATGATTCATTTAGAATCAAAAGAGAAAGGTTACGGGGGAA
>CAYIAV010000040.1:0-2300 GCA_964361505.1 Candidatus Woesearchaeota archaeon
TTACTAAACTCTTCTTTGCTCAATCCTAGAGTAAGTTCACCATCTTTAACATTATGTTTATTAATAATGTTTTGAACATTTTGTTCTTGTTTAGACAAATCATTAATTCTAATAGTTGTTGTATCAATCCAGCAGTTTCCTAAATCAATTTCTTCTTTATCTTTGCCGCATTTACCAACAACCTGCCATATAGCTTCATTTCCCCCCTCTCCAGGATTTTGATGACTGCAAACTCTTACAATTCCGCCAGTAACATCACCTGTATTGATATTTCCAGGAGTTGCAATTCCCTTAAGGGTAGGTCCAGCATTATTTTCAGGAACACATTGCTCTTTAGTATTAATATCTTTTTTAAGTTCATTTGTAACAGTTTTATCATTTAGGTAGTTAATTCCAAAATCAGTGCTAGATCTCCCAAATCCGCAAGTTTCTCTTCCATTTATCTCAACACATATTTCAGTAAAGCCGCTTTTTCCAATAAAGTCTATATTCTTGCTTGCAAACTCTTCCTTTGGAATAAATCCTCTGGATCTTCCTCCAGCTCTTTCAGTAACATAGACAATATTTCCTAACCTATCTCTCAAATAAACACTATATCTAACATCTGTAGCCCTTCCTGCATAAATATGATAGAAAACACTGTATCTAGATTGCTCTTGCACATTGCTAAATAATCCTTCTCCAACATTAAGTCTGGTATCTCCTGCATCACTGCTCCAAGGATACTCATCAAAGAATGCTGTAAATTGTGGTGGACTCTCAGGAGTTGTAATTTGATCAATCAATCTTCCTATGCCTGGAGCTTTTCCAGCATAAATATTCCTGCAAATCTGGCTCCCAACTTCGCCTAAAGATCTTGCTTCATAAGAGGCTAAACTTGAAGTAGCATAATCATTAGCAAAAAATTTCGCAGAATCACTAGTTTGTTTTAATCTCTTGCCAAATTCATTTGGAGCATATTCTCCACCGCCACTTACACTCCCAAACAATTTCCCGCTAAATGCGCTAAATCCTCCAACACTTCCAGTTATTGCAACAGCTTCTCTCCAAACATTCTCACAGATAAATACGCTTTTTACTTTGTCGCATATTCCAACAGTTTGTCCATTAACTTTAGAAGTTTGTAGGCATTGTTCATATCCTTGGAAAACACTTCTTATTCCCTCTAATCCTGACAACACTCCAGGTAAACAAACAGGAACAGCAACTCCTCCTTCAGCAGGATTTCCAAAATTAGGCAAGCCCAAAACTGAAGATCCTATAATCCCAGTTTCAGGAACGCTGTTTACTTGCCATTTCCCACCCAAATTAAATCTAGAAGTTGGGCACATCACAGGATCACAAACATTGAATAATACTTTACAGTCATTGATACTCATAACATCTGTGCAACGTAACTCCGTTGCAGTCTGCACAGCTTTAGCTCTAGCATGGCTGCAGATAAAACTGCCAATCTTATAAGTCCCAGAAGTACAGGTTCCAGCTCTAGCAGCAGCTCTTTTTAATTCCTGCTCCTTTTGAGGATTTAACTTTACTAAGCTATCAGAATTAATAATAACATCATCTTCATCACACATAACACCATTAGTCCCTACATTTCTTTCATCAACAGTTTTAGCAGTTCCATCAGCATAATATTCCAAAACTCTGACATAATTACCTTCCCCAGTAGGAACACAGAAAGGCCTTCCATTTTCATAATACTCAGCAACATTAGACCTTGCATAAGTTCTTCTTATTCTCAATCCCAAATAATCCTCAGTTTCAGAATAATAATAATTTTCTCCTGCTTGGTAAATAGTCTTCCCATCATCTGTAACAACAACTCTTTCAGGATTTCTAGAAATCTTGTTTTTTAAAGCCTCTAATTTTTCTTTTTTAGTCTTATCTCCCTCTAAAGCTATTTGTCTCTCAAGTTCAGGAATATACTCAGACCCTCTAACTTCTTCAGGTTTATTCAAAAGGTTTCCATCAGCATCAAATGCTTTATTCTGGACAAAAGTAATAGGTTTCAAATTTGTAAATTCATCGGATTTAATACCAGTTCCAGCATTTTGGGATAATTCATCAAGTTTAACAGTAAATGCTTCTTCCTTTATCTCACTCTTTTCTGCATCAGGAATACCAATATTTCCAGAGACTTTCTCAGCATAATTCTTAGCAGCGTCAAAATTTGTCTTAGTTTTATCTAAAGTTTCTTGTTTAACTTTAAATTGCTCCTGCAAAGCTCCTAAATTCCTCCTTTCAATTTCTAAACTTGCACCAGTAGCAGTTTTCAAGTTATCTTCAGAAGTTTTAAT